>MHFL01000044.1:2484-5089 GCA_001804165.1 Omnitrophica bacterium RIFCSPLOWO2_01_FULL_45_10
GGAGATGATCGATATCATGTTCAGCCCCAGCAATCAGTCTGTCGCGGCCTTTTTTTCAAGGTGGTTTATCGCCAATGACTATACCATCCTTGGCTGGAAGAGGCTGGATCACGGCTACCACCCCCTCCTGATAAATATGACCTTTTCCCTGTCGCGGGATTTCGTATTTTACCTTTATAAGGGCGTCATATCTTTGCTGGTCCTGGCGGCGTTTTTACGATGTTCGCGGAAGATAAAAGACAGGCGCGAGTCCATATTGAGTTATGAGTACGCCCTCATATTCGTGACGGCGCTTATCATGAATCCGGTTCTCAGGGTCCAGCAGTTTATTTTTTTGGTCTTCCCCATGCTCCTGGTGCTGTCCCATATCGGCCTCCGCCGCCAGCGCCTGTTTTATATCGGTTTCGGATGCCTCGCGGCCCTTTATATTTCCCAGGCAGCGGGCATTTTTAAGATATTCGGATTCGGGACACTTTCGATTTTTTTACTCTGGGCCCTTGTATTCGCAGCGCACCGGTCCCTCTTGCAAAGGCCCGTCGCATAAAGCATTTCACACTTTCACACAATGGGAGGTGGACCATGCCGCAGGGTATTAAGATAATATGCTGCATTTTTCTGTATATTTTTTTATGTCAGACTGCCGTCTATGGCGGCCAGACAAGGTCGTATATTTCCTCCTCAAGGCTGGTCATAGAAAATGGGCACGCGTATAAGCTCGCGCAGCCCTTATATGCCGATGTGGAGATCAACGGGGATACCATAGTTAAAAGGACATATGCCGTAAAGAAGAACGGGAATTTTCCGGTTGCTGAAGATATCTTCCAGGTATGGCTTGGGGGCAGGGAGAAGGTAACCGCGACAATTCCGAAATGGCTGAAAAAGTTGAAGAAATCCATTGGCGCTGGCGCTCCGGCTGACCATGAAAATGTGCTAAAGGCCGTCGATGCCAGAAGGGGCATCATAAGGAGCATAATCTCGTTGACCGTGGGGGAGACCTTTATGATAGAGATGGATAATCAATGCCCCTATCCGTCGCTGGATTTCGCGAATATAGTCGAGTACAGATATTATAAAAGAATCGACAGTCGGCCGACAATACAGTCCCCTCCGGATCGCGCCTATTATTGAGCGGAGATTTTCGCGGGATCAGCAGGATAACTAATTGACATATAAAGGGGCGTGTTGTAGCATTAAAGACATACCACCTCGTAGGTGGGGTGTGGATAACTTTTGTGGTTTGGAGAGATGGCTGAGTGGTCGAAAGCGCACGCCTCGAAAGCGTGTTATCCCGTAAGGGGTACCTGGGTTCGAATCCCAGTCTCTCCGCCATGTAGGATATGGAGTGCGATTGGCGGGATATATGCAACAATAGATATAAGAGATTTCGCGTAACGGAATCTTTAAGGAAAAAATATGCCAAATCTTCCGAAGAAGACTTGTGGAGAGAGAGCTATTGTTATAAAAAAGTAATAGGTTTTCTGGAGAGAAAACCGGCAACTTGTCTCGATATAGGATGCGGAGTGGGGAGAATTTCAATTAGATTTGCAAAAGAAGGCATAAAAACTCTGGGTATTGACATTGATCCGGAGATCATAGAAATTTGTAGCTTAAGAAAAGAGGAAGAAAATTTAGGGGATTATTTAAACTTTGAGGTTTTTGATATATCGGAAAGGCCTTTCGACAGAAAATTTGAATTAATATTATGCCTAAATGTATTAGAGCACATAAAAGATGATGCAGCGGCTTTAAAAAATATGGCCTTATGTATTGCGAACGGCGGATATATATGCATTTCGGTACCGAATAAACTGTCCGTAATTAATTTAATTAGCGATCCTCATTATCATGTGCCATTTGTTGCTTTGATGTCCAATAAATGCGCAAATTTTGTTGTGAGTAGAATATTACGTAAAATATGTGGAGTAGATGTACAAAGATGCTATACAGCCTCATCGCTTATCAGGCTATGCAATAGCGTAGGTTTGAAGGTTAGAAACCTTAATGCGGAAGATTTTCATAAAGAGGTTATTAACTCACCAAAATTTTTCAGAAGAATTCTTAAGGTTTTATCACGTATAGGTCTTTTAAGTAAGTTCTTGGAATGGCTTTATGTAACATTTTGTGTAAGGTCATATCTTTTTCTATTGTATTACTGAGAGAATAGGAAGTGGAAAAAATGAAAGAGATAGATAAATTAAAATCGGCGTTTGTGGCGAATGTGGCGCACGTATTTAAGAATCCGCTGGCCATCATAAATGAGTCGCTCGGGGTGGTCCTGGACGGCGTGACGGGAGAGATAACCCCGGAGCAGAGGGCGGCGCTGGAGAGGGGAAAACACGGCACGGAGCGGCTCATCAGTCTGGTGACGGAACTGGTGGAGCTTTCAGAGATAGAGGCCGGCAGGACAGAGCTTAAGAGAAAGAGGATTAATCCCGCGTCATTATTGAATGAGATCCTGGCCGGCATCAGGAAGGAGCTCTCCTGGAAGAAGGTCCGCCTTCAGAAGATTTTTCCGAAGAAAAAAACTCCGATCTGGGCCGATGAGGACAAGTTGAAGGAGGCAGTCATAAGCCTCCTGAACAATGCCATAGGCCATACGCCTGCC
>MHFL01000044.1:5179-5427 GCA_001804165.1 Omnitrophica bacterium RIFCSPLOWO2_01_FULL_45_10
TTTGAGATCTCTAACAGCGGCACCAGCGTTTCCAAAGACGTCATTCAAAAGATGTTCGATAAATTTGAGCATATCACGGGCTGCGAACGCGATGACATAAGTATAGGCCTCCCTATAGCCAGGGATATTATAGAACTCCATAAAGGCGCCTTGCGTGTGGAGGATGCAGGCTCCAAAGGCAGCAGGTTTGTGTTCACGCTTCCATGCGATCTGAGAAAAGGGAAGAGAAGACGATAGACACATGAATA
>MHFL01000045.1:0-12001 GCA_001804165.1 Omnitrophica bacterium RIFCSPLOWO2_01_FULL_45_10
ACTTGCGTTTTACTATGCAGGCGACGATATGCGGACAAAGGTCTTGATGGAGCTTATAAATAAGAATGGGCAGAAAAGGATACGAGAACTCACTATGTTAAGAAAGAATTACAAGGAAGGCGAAAATCAGAAATATTTTATGTACTTTTATAAACCTGCCGACGTAAAAGATACAACATTTATGGTCTATAAATATCCCGATAAAGACGATGACCGCTGGCTATTCATCCCGTCAATAAATTTGGTAAAAAGAATCGCTGCCAATGATAAATATTCCAGTTTTGTGGGAAGCGATTTTACTTATGAAGATGTTTCAGGTAGAAAACCGGACGAAGACAGCCATGCTCTATCAAGGAAAGAACAATTAAGCGGCAAAAATTGCTTTGTTGTCGAAAGTATTCCGAAAGATGCCTCGGAGTATACAAAAAGACTTTCATGGATTGATGAATCAAATTTTTTGCCTTTAAGGGAAGAATTTTATGATAAGCAAGGCGAGCTTTACAGACAGTTCGAGGCTTTTGAAATCAAGGATATAAACGGGATTCCTACCGCGACTAAGAGAGTAATGAAGAATGTTAAAACAGGGCATCGCACAGAAGTCACATTTCAAAGTACGGAATACAATGTAGGGATTGGGGACGATATCTTTTCCGAACGGTACTTAAGGAGACCTCCTCCGGAATGGATAAAGTAATATATAATCCCAAATTTTGCTATCGAAAAATCCGTGATAGTAAACGGATTATCTATCCTTTCTTGTTGCTATCTTTTGGGTTACGGCTTCTGTCTCTCCCCGCCTATGGTGCTGAAGGGCCTTCCCTAAAGGGGTTCCTACAGACCAATTATTCGGCCAGAATAACAGGCGTGAAGTTACCGGGAGCAAAAAGGCAGGAGTTGATGTTAGGAGAAGAACGGGGACGCCTAGAAGGCTCCTATTACCCTTCTGATGCACGCGTCGGTTTCGATGTAAAAGGGGAAGTCTTTCATGATTGGGTGGAAGATGATTGGGGCGCGGTCTTAAGAGAAGGCTACATGGATTATCTCATGGATAAATTTGATGTAAGAATAGGTCGGCAGATAGTAACGTGGGGCGTAGGGGACCTTCTTTTTATTAACGACGTCTTCCCTAAAGATTGGGAAGCATTCTATTTAGGTAGACCCCTCGAGTATCTTAAATATGGTATTGACGCTGGGAAGCTCAACCTCTATACTGATTTAATATCGGCGGAATTTATAGTTATCCCTCATTTTACTCCGGATAATATTCCGTCTGTCGGACGGTTTTTCTTCTTTGACCCATACCCAAATATTACGAATAGGGAAGTCGAGAAACCAAAAACCGTATTTGGAAATACGGAATACGCGTTGAGGATGTACGAGTCTTTGGCCGGAGCCGATTTATCCGCGTACGCATATAAAGGATTTTATAGAGATCCGGCGATGAGGGCGGATAATTTCACATCGCCTACAAAGATATCGCTTGTTTTCCCAGAACTTGCCGTATATGGGGCAAGCTTCCAGAAGAGCGCCTTGGGTGGGGTTGTGAGCGCGGAATACGGCTACTACGATTCAATAGACGACAGAAACGGAAAGAATCCGGGGATTGAAAATTCGCAGTCGAAATTCTTAATCGGCTATCAAAAGGCCTTTCAGAATGATCTGACGATTGGTTTACAATATTATGGCGAACTGATGTCCCAATATAAAGAGTATAAAGCCAATCTTCCTCCGGCATTTTTCCGAAAAAAAAAGATACATCAGTATATTACCTTGAGAGTCACAAAATTCTTAAAGTATCAAACAGTAAAACTTTCTTTATTTACTTTTTATAGCCCTGACGAAGAGGATTTTTTTATTACGCCTGAAGCTAGTATCAATGTAACCGATAATATGCTTCTCGCTTTAGGGGTTAATATATTCGCTGGGGTTAAAGACAATACAACCTTCGGCCAACAACACAAAAATAGTAATTTATATGTACTTGCAAGATGCAGTTTCTAATTCATAAATTTTCTATGTAAAATTTAGAAATGGCCATCCTGAAATTTCTCAGCGGAAATTTCAGGGTTATTCCTAAATTTTCTATGTAAAATTTAGAATTAAATAGGAGGGGCGAAAGACATGACTATGGAGAGAGCTTTAAGAGGTTTTGCGGGAATATTTGTTTTAATCAGCCTTATCTTGGCCTACTTTGTAAGCCCGAAATGGCTGTGGTTCACCGCCTTTGTCGGCTTTAATCTCTTTCAATCCGCGTTTACGAACTGGTGCCCGATGATGTGGGTTTTGAAAAAGTGTGGAGTGAAATAAAGGATGAATTGAGGAGGTTTTAGATGCTTAATAGAGGGCCTGAGGAAATCAAGAAATTAGTTAAAGATAAATATAGCGAAGTATCAAAAAATCCTTGCGGTGTATTTAATTTTCCGGTAGGGAAAATCTTTGCCTTAAAAGTAGGTTATCCTAAAGAGATATTGGATAACTTGCCTCCTTCTCTAACCGAATCCTTTACCGGAGCGAATAACCCTCAACCTTTTATAGAATTAAAAAAAGGAGAAGTAATCTTGGATTTGGGTTGTGGAGCGGGGCTAGACCTTTACTTTTATGCCAAGGCGGTCGGAGAAAAAGGCAAGGTTTATGGCCTCGACATCTCAGAAGATATGGCGAGTAAGGCAAGGCGGAATATGGAATTAGCGGGAATAAAGAATGCGGAGATTTCTGTAGGTGAATCCGACAATCTCTCCTTTAACAATAATTTCCTTGATGTCGTTGCCAGTAACGGTATATACAATCTTTCTCCCAATAAAGAGGTGGTGATGAGAGAGGTTTATCGTGTATTAAAACCAGGAGGCCGGACTGTATTTTGTGAGATTGTTTTAAAAGATCCTTTATCGGAAGATGAAAGAAAGAGTCACAGCGATTGGTTTAGGTGCATCGGAGGCGCGTTAGTGGAAAAAGATTTTCTTTATCTAATGGAAAAAGCAGGATTTAAGAATATCGAAGTAATATCAAAAACAAGAAATGCTAGAACAGGCCATCCTTTAGCCGTCTGCGCCAATATTCGTGCGTATAAATAGGGGTTGTGATCCATAAGAAATTATTCCCTCATCCAACTAAGTTAAAAAACATCTTTTTCGTAAAAAATACTCCCATACCTTTTGATAAAAAAAATAAAAAAAATCTGCATTTTTTCTTGACAAGATATCGCATTCATGATATAAATGAAAAGCATTTTCAATAAAAGATTGCGATTGAATCCAAGAGGAGTTATTTTAGATGAGGAAGGAATACGAAGTCCTTGACGATTTTTTGCACTCGAAAGGGCTGAGGCATACGCACCAAAGAAAGAAGATCGTAGATATCTTTCTTTCTACGGAGAAACATGTTTCTCTGGATGATTTATTCAAACTCGTTCACAAAGAAGACCGTACTATAGGTTATACGACAGTCTATAGGACGATGAGGCTTCTCACTGACTGCGGCCTGTCCAATGAAATAGATTTCGGTGACGGGGTCTCGAGATTCGAGCATAAGTTCGGCCATGAACATCACGATCACTTAGTTTGCATGAAGTGCGGCAGGTTCATAGAGGTTGTGAAGCAAAAGATTGAAGACCTGCAGGGAAGGTTGGCCAAAGAGCACGGTTTCCTTCCCACGGCGCACAGACTCCACATCTTCGGCATCTGTAAAAGATGTCAATCCAGAGGGGCGTCGTCCAAGGGATAAAATTTTTTCCAATGTTATTGAAATTGATTTTCAATTTGAGGAGAGGGAGGTGGTATTAGAGATAAAATAAAGCGGCAGAAATAAATTTTTTTAAATTGTAGTTGAAAATGAAATTCAATAAGAAGGAGGCGACAAAAGATGAAGAAGATAATTTTATCGAGTTTGATTATGAGCATTGTAAGTGTTCTATTTTTAAGCGGAAAGGCATTTGCCGATAGGAGAAGTTACGTCTGGACGTACGAATACCAGACGATGCCTAAGGGTCACGCTGAGATCGAGTACTATTTGACGGAAGAGCAGAAAAATATCGAAAAGGCAAAACCCAGCGCGTGGAAACATTGGGTTGAATTGGAATATGGCCTGACGGATCACTGGGATATTAGCATGTACCAACAATTTAAACAGTCGAACACAGACTCTTCCAACACATTCGAATACGACGGGTTTAAAATAAGGACAAGGTACAGAATTTTGGAAAAGGATAAACTTCCGCTTGATACGCTGTTATACCTTGAGTACATAAGGAATGACAACTTAGAGAAGCCGAATGTGTTAGAGGGAAAGGTCATATTGGCCAAAGATATCGGAAATTTTAATCTTGCGTATAATCAGATATTGAAGCAGGAGCTGGACTCCGGCGGCAAGACCGAGCATGAATACGCTGCCGGTGTCTGTTATACTTTCATGCCTCAATTTAAATTTGGGCTCGAGACCAAGGGTAACTTTACCGACAGTAAATATTACGTGGGTCCCACTATCTCTTGGGCGGCCAAGAAATTCTGGGTCTCTGTCGGCGCGGTCGGGGGTTTAAATAAACGAAGCGATGACCTGCAGACAAGGCTGATCATAGGCATTCCCTTCTAAATTTCCCTACTGTAAGAACGACGCATCTCGAAGAGGGGTAAATAATTTTTTGACCCAGACTATTTTTTTCTTGACAAAATGATACCAATATGGTATCTTTTACGGCACTGGGTTAAAAGGAAGAGGTAGTGCGGAATGAAATTGATATCGAGAGATACGGACTATGCGGTCAGGGCCCTATCGCGCATCGCGCGAAATGGCAACAAGATTTCATCAGTTTCTAATTTGGCGAAAGAGACGGCTGTGCCGCGCCCTTTCTTGAGAAAGATACTCCAGACCTTAAATAAAAAAGGGGTGGTTAACTCCAGCAAAGGTCGAGGCGGCGGATTCGTCTTGGCGCGCGGCGCTGATAAAATTTATTTGGTCGAACTCATCAATATATTTCAGGGCCCAATAAAATTAAACCAGTGTCTATTCAAAAAGAAGATATGCCATGAAGTTGCGAGTTGCGTATTGAAGTCAAAGATGGATGCGTTGGAAAAAAACATGATTTCAGAATTGAAATCCATTACAATAGCAGTGCTGATTTAAGGTGGAGGCAAGAGGCATGAAAAGTTTGAAAGATGCCAGAGAAGAATTGAAAAAGGTATTAAAAAGACTCCATGAGGCGAAACCGGAAGAATTAGGGAAAATTAAGGAAGAGGCGGCAAAGTATTTTAAAGAAACCGATCCTAAGGAACTCGCCTTGGCGGAGCAAGAGTTGATTCAGGAAGGGACGCCGCGCGCTGAGATGAAGAGATTATGCGATGTTCACTTAGACATGATGAAGGAACAACTTAAGGTCTCCGCAAAATCGATCAATCTTCCGGCGTCGCATCCCATTTCTATATTGAAAGACGAGCACAAGGTGATAAAACGCAACCTAAAAAAACTAAAACGGACGCTGGAGAAATTAAAGACATGCCACTCTTTTGATGAGGCACGAGGCCAGGTGAATATTTTAAAAGAACTTTCGCATTTCTTTTTAGAGACGGAGAAGCATCATCAAAGAGAAGAAGACGCTATATTCCCGCGCCTTGAGGCGCACGGCGTGATAGAGCCGCCTCAGATTTTCAAAGAGGACCATGTAGAATTTAAGGCGAAGAAGAGAATCTTGAATGAACTTGCGATGGGCGCGGAGAAAGGGGACTTCAAAGAATTCTTGGGCGCGGTCGCCCCGATAATAGATTTTTTAACAAAAAATCTCGAAGATCATATCTTTAAGGAGGATAATATTCTCTATCCCATGTCGCTTAAGACATTGGATAAGAATGAGTGGCCGGATGTGCGTAAGTCGTTTGACGCTATTGGATACTGCTGTTTTGCTCCGGCCGATTTGTCAAAGAAGAAGAAATAGATAAAATGGAAGAGTATCTCAAGAAAGGCATAAAAGATATTATTACAAAGTTTCCGAAGGTGGCGGATATCCTTAATGAATATAATATAGGATGCGTTCCGTGCAATGTTGGCTCGTGCCTTCTTAAAGATATAGTTGAGATTCATAATTTGGGCGAAGATGAAGAAGCGGCGCTGATGGCGAAGATAGGCAATGTCATCTACCCGGGTAGAGGTATCAAAATACCGAAAGTCCAGAGAAAGGCAAAGTCTAAACAAATACAATACTCGCCTCCGATTAAAAAGTTAGTGGATGAGCATGTATTGATAAAGGCATGGCTTGCGCTGATACCAGAGGTCATAGAGAATATAGATCTGAAGTCGCGCGCAGGAAGGCAATTGATTTTAGGCGGTATTGATTTCATCCGCTCTTACGCGGATAAATTTCATCACGCGAAAGAAGAAGATATACTCTTTAAATATTTCGACCCGAATCTGGATATAGTCAAGACCATGCTTGAAGACCACACGACGGCTCGTAGCCGTGCGAGAGCGCTATTAGACGCGTTGGAAAAAGGAGACGAAAGGGGTGTAGTAGAACATCTAAGCGGTTACAAGGAACTGCTTAGCGAACATATAAAGAAGGAGGATGAAATATTGTATCCGTGGCTCGATAGAAATTTATCTATGACTCAGGTGGGCGAGTTGTATGAGAAATTCGACAAAGCGGATAGAGCAATCGGTGAGGAGGTGCCGAAGAGATGCGAAAAGTTCGTAGAATGGGCGGAAGGGAAAATTACAAAAAAGAAAAACTCAAGAAAGGAGGCGGTAAAATGAGCGCGTTTGAAGGATGTCCAGGTTCAAGTATGCAGGATTTTAGGAGTAAGAATGGAGAAGTGAAAGAGGATACGGGAAGAAGGGAATCCCATCTTAGACAATGGCCGATTCAGCTGCATTTGGTTTCACCCGAAGCGCCGTATTATCAAAAGGCGGATGTGCTTCTTTCCGCGGACTGCGTGGCGTATACCGTTGGCGATTTTCATAAGGATTATCTCAAAGGAAAGAGCGTCGCCATCGCCTGTCCTAAGTTGGATGAAGGACAGGACGAATACGTTGAGAAGATAAAATCTCTCATAGACGACGCGAAGATCAACACGCTGACTGTAATGATAATGCAGGTGCCGTGCTGCGGTGGGCTGGTGGCAATGGCAGAGCAAGCGCTTCATTCAGCGAAGAGGAAGGTTCCGGTTAAATCTATCGTTGTGAGCCTTCAAGGAGATATCCTTTCAGAAGACTGGGTTACGTAAATTAATTTAACCAAACTCCGCTCCAGGGGCGGGGTTTGGTTTGTTAGGGAGGGCATAATATGTGCGGAATACAGATGAAGTGGAAACAGCCGTTCTACGATGATGCGGAACCCATAAGATTGAGGGAGCCATTAGCTGAATTTTTAGGCGCGATCGGTGAGGGAGAAGAGTTTATCTTTAGCTATACCGACGTTGTTAAGCTCGCAGGTCACTCATGTCCGGCTGTATCTGGCGCATATAAGATAACCGAGAAGGCGCTGAAGGCGCTTTATGGAAATGAACCCCCCATAAGGGGCGAGATTAGCGTTATGGTCTTAGGAAATGTAGATGGCGGCGCCAATGGGCCCATATCTCAAGTTATATCGCTTATAACAGGTGCGGCGCCAGAGACAGGTTTTAAGGGTTTAGGTCAGCGGTTCGGTCGCAAAGATAAATTGATCTTTGATGAAAGGAATGAAAAGCCGAACACCTTTATATTCACAAGGGACGATAATAAAAAGTCAGTAAAGATTACCTACCATCCTGAACTTTTGCCACAGGATGAAAGGATGGGTAATCTCTTTACAAAATGCATAGTGGAAACCGCGACGAAGAAACAACAAGAAGAGTTCAAATCTGTATGGCAAGCGCGAGTGAAGGCCGTTTTATTCGAAGAGATAAAGGGCCTGTTTGAAGTCGAGGCGATTAATAAGTAGAGGAGAATCATTATATGCCCATAGTCATAAAGCCGAAAGTCGAAATCGAAAAAAGTTGTCGCAACGGGATAGAACTTATAAAAAACATAGAGAAATACGGCCGGGTATGCTATAAAAGCGAAGGCAAGATTACAGAAGGCTCGGCTCAAGAATTTATAATGGGAGCGATTAAACGCGGCCATTTTTCGATTATCGAACATGAAAAGGTGACGGCAAAGATTATCTGTGACCGCGGAGTTTCTCACGAGATTGTAAGGCACAGGCTCGGCTCATACAGCCAGGAATCTACGAGGTATTGCAATTATACAAAGACAGGCGGCGTTCAGATGATAGAGCCCTTCTTCTTTGAGAAGGGCTCCCGAGAATACGATATCTGGCTCAAGTCGATGGAGGAGGCCGAGAAGGCCTATAATGAATTGATTGGACTTGGCGCTACGCCGGAGGAGGCGCGCACGGTGCTGCCGAACTCTCTCAAAACCGAGATCGTAGTGACCTATAACTTACGGGAGTGGAGGCATTTCTTCCATCTCAGGTGTTCGAGGGGCGCGCATCCTCAAATTCGGGAGATAGCAATTATGCTTTTGGAGAAATTGCAGGAATGTGTGCCTGTCGTATTTGAGGACTTCGTGATTGATAAGGATAAAAATATCGCAACTACTAAATTCCTTTTGCCTAGTTAGACAGATTAAACAGATTACTCAATTTCGTTAAGATGAGGATAAGTGAGCTCAAATGAAATCTAAGGTGGCGGTAAAATCGTGCTCCACTTATGAACTGGATAAGGTCGAGAAGGTCCTTACAGAATCGATATCATTATTAGGGGGAATATCGGCCTTTTTTAGAAGCGGTAAGCGGGTGCTCATTAAACCGAACCTCCTGACAGATTCCAGGCCTGAAAAGGGCATAACGACGCATCCCAATTTCGTCAGGGCTATCGTAAGGATCATTAAAAGGGCCGGTTTCGAGGTGGCTATTGCCGACATCCCCGGCGAACATAGATTAGAATCAAACTTGGAGAGGGTATATAAGGCGTCCGGGATGCGCGAGGTAGCTCAGGCTGAAGACGTAAGGTTATTGACGGAGACAAAATTTGTCGAAGAAGACGGCGTAATTTACAGCAGTTGGGTTAAGGAATTCGATCATATCATTTCAGCGCCAAAATTTAAAACGCACAGCCTTACGACATTGACAGGCGCGGTAAAAAATATGTTCGGCCTTACACCGAGACTGTACAGGATCAGGCTTCATAAGAGATTTCTTCGGCAGAACGATTTCGCGAAGATGCTCATTAACGTATATAAGAAATGTAAGCCGACCCTTTCCATGGTTGACGGGATTGTGGCGATGGAAGGGAATGGCCCGGCACATAGCGGGACTTTAAGGAATGTCGGGTTAATTGCCGTTTCAGCCGACGGCCTTAGCGTGGACAGTGTCCTCGCAAACGTAATGGGGTTAAAACCTAATGACATACCGACTAACTTAGAAGGGGGCCGCCAGAGTTTAGGCATTACGGCAATGGAAGATATTGAAATAGTGGGCGATAATCTGGAGAATTTCAAAAAGGATGATTTCGATCTGCCGCCGGCATACCTTGTTACACAACTTCCGGACTCGGCTCTGAAGTTTTTAAACAGATTCGCGGAATTCAGGCCGAGGGTGGATAGACACATATGCAATGGCTGCGGCATATGTATCGAGAATTGCCCGCTTTCCGTGATAGAGTTGGAGGGTAAGAAAGCGCGGATAGATTACACGAGGTGTGTGGACTGCTTCTGCTGCCTTGAGACCTGCCCCATAGGCGCGATGAAGACGAAATCGGGGCCGTTGATACATGCATTGAAATTTCGAGAATGGTTTCGAAAGGCGATCGCGCATTGAGATTAAAAACACGGAATGAAAATCGGAGGTGATAATATGAAAGAAAAAGTTGAGAAGGCATTGGCGGCGATCAGGCCTGCCTTACAGGCCGATGGCGGAGACATACAGTTGGTGAGCGTCGAGAACGGCATCGTAAAAGTGAAGCTAATAGGCGCGTGCAGCGGGTGTCCGATGTCGCAGATGACGATGACTCAGGGAGTTGAGCAGGCGATAAAGAAGGCCGTGCCTGAGGTGAAGAAGGTGATAGCCGTTTAATCGTCGAAGCAGTTTTAGCGAGAGATTACCATGAAAAGAAAGATAATAAAGATAGACGAGGAGAGATGCGATGGCTGCGGGGTGTGCATTCCAAACTGTCCCGAAGGCGCGCTTAAAATTATCGACGGGAAACTTCGGCTCGTGAGCGATCTATACTGCGACGGCCTCGGCGCCTGCATAGGCCATTGTCCGCGAGGGGCGATCACCATCGAGACACGGGAGGCGGAGAAGTATGACGAGAGAAGGGTTATGGACAATATCGTGACGCAAGGCAGTAACGTTATAAAGGCGCACTTGGGGCATCTCAAAAGCCATAAACAACTTCAATATCTCGAAGAGGCGATGTGCTATTTAAAGGAGAAAGGGTATGCCTTTTGAATGTCCGGGCTCTGAAAAGTTTAAACAGCCAAAACCTGAATTCATAAAATGTCCATCCTGCACGGAAGAAGTGGAAATATGGACGGACGAAGTGCAAACGACCTGTCCGAATTGCAAAAGTCGAGTTACACGCCAGGAGGGGTCAAATTGTCTCGATTGGTGTAAATCCGCGAGACTCTGCGTCGGAGACGCGAAGTATAGTAATTACTTGAAGAATAAGGCAATAACGACGAAGGAGAAACTGTTAAATGAACTTGAATCTTACTTTGGTAAAGACACGAAGAGGATAAATCACGCCAAAAAGGTCATGTCTTACGCTGAAGAAATATTGAAGACGGAAAAGGGTGACTGGCACGTCGTTATTCCGGCGAGCATCCTCCATGATGTTGGGATAAAGGTCTCTGAGGAGAAATACGGTTCAGCGGCAGGCCATTATCAGGAGAAAGAAGGGCCCGCGATAGCGGGAGAAATCCTTGCCAAATTAGAGATAAAAAAAGAGGATATCGAAGAGATATGCGAGATAATAGCCCATCACCATTCTCCGGGAAAGGTCGATACGCGCAATTTCAAGATACTCTACGATGCTGATTGGCTTGTGAATCTGAAGGATGAGGTGAATGCAGGAGATGACGACAAAATTAAAAGGATGATAGATAAAATATTTCTTACAAAGACAGGAAGAGAACTGGCAAAAAAAGTTTATCTGAACGAATGAAGTGGTGGTATAATATAATCCCAAATGCACATTTTAAATACATCGAATAAGACGGTTTTTATTTTATTGGCGCTTTGCCTATGGTCGAGATTTTCAGTCGAGCCATATGCGGAAGCGCAAACGATAGGAGGCCGCCCTAAGATGAAACTCACAAGCCCTGATTTCAAACATAACGGCAATATTCCAAAAAAATTTACCTGCCAGGGAGACGATGTTAATCCCCCGCTTGTTATAGAAAATATCCCGGCCGGCGCAAAAAGCCTTACCTTGATTGTAGATGACCCTGACGCGCCGATGGGGACATGGGCGCATTGGGTCGTCTACGATATCCCTGTTGTGTCCAGCATAGCGGGGAATAGCGTGCCGGGGAAACAAGGCATGAATGACTTTCGAAGGTTAAATTACGGCGGACCATGCCCGCCCTCGGGCACGCATCGATATTTCTTCAAGCTCTATGCCCTTGACACATTATTGAACTTAAAAGAAGGCGTCAAAAAGCGTGACCTCGAAAAGGCAATGGAAGGTCACATATTGGATAAGGCGGAGTTGATAGGGCTATATAAGAAGATATAGAATGGGGAACAAACAATATGAAGCCGTGCGAGATAAAAAAAGGGATTTACTGGGTAGGCGTTATCGACTGGAACGCAAGAAACTTTCACGGTCAGACGTTTAATATTAAAAACGGAACAACATACAACGCATACCTTATAGTGGATGAAAAGATTACTTTGGTGGACACTGTATACGGCCCTTTCGCCGGAGAATTGATAGAGAAGATTAAAGAAATAGTTCCCGTGGAGCGGCTCGATTATATAATCGCGAACCATCTGGAGACCGACCACTCAGGCGCGCTACCGGAGGTATTAAACCTT
>MHFL01000045.1:12009-18407 GCA_001804165.1 Omnitrophica bacterium RIFCSPLOWO2_01_FULL_45_10
GGCAAAGGTATACGGCACACAGAAGTTTTGCGACGGATTTTTTAAACTCTTTCATGAGAAGCCGAATTTTCAGGTCGTGAAGACAGGCGATAAATTGAATGTAGGCAAAAGGGCTCTTACCTTTATAGAAGCGCCTATGATTCATTGGCCCGACAGCATGTTCACCTATTGCCGGGAAGAAGAACTCCTCATGCCGAATGACGCCTTCGGACAACACTACGCGTCGAGCCAGCGTTTTAACGACGAAGTTGATGAATTCGGGCTCATGGCCGAAGCGGCAAAATATTACGCTAACATACTCTGGCCGTTCAGCTCGCTCATACTGAAGAAGATAGAAGAGATCAAGGGCTTGAATATTCCGATAAACATGATAGCGCCAAGCCACGGCATAATCTGGCGCAAAGCCCCTACGAAGATAATAAATTCTTATGTATCGTGGGCAAAGAATGACACCATTCAAAAGGTTGTAGTGGCCTATGAGACGATGTGGGGCTCGACAGAGAAAATGGCCAAAAGAATAACGGAGGGCTTGACCGATTCAGGTATAGATGTTAAACTATTCGACGTCGGGTGTTCGGACAGGACAGAGGTAATTAAAGAGATGCTCGACGCGAAAGGTTTTATCATCGGTTCATCAACTCATGATAATGACATGCTCCCTACGATTAACGGTTTTTTACATTTTTTAAAGGGCTTAAAGCCGAAAAATAGGTTGGGGTTCGCGTTCGGCTCGTTCGGATGGGCAGGCGGAGCCGTCAGTTCCGTAGAAAAAATCATGAAAGAAACAGGGATAGAGATCGCCATGCCGCCTCTTTCCGTGAAATATGATCCGGACGAGAATGATTTGAGAGCCTGTTATGAAACGGGATTGAATTTTGGAAAAAAAGTTTGAAAGGGGGTGTTAATTATGGCGAAGAAGATAAGGAAGAGAGCAAAAAAAGCCAAGAGCGCACCGAGATATCACTGTAACGCATGCGGACTTGTGATAAGCGTTGATGAGGCCTGTGGCTGCATTGATGCCTGCGACATAATCTGCTGCGGCGAGCAGATGAAAGAGAAAAAATAACCTTGAAATTTTCTCTGTAAAATTTCAAGATGGCCATGTTAAAATTTCACAGAGGAAATTTTAATATTAACCTTAAAAAGGAGGCGTTAAAGATGGGGAAAAAATCTAGAGAAGTAGCGGGTGTAGATTTGAAGGATTTGATCAAAGATTTGGACAGGGCATACTGCGATGAGTGGCTCGCGTTCTATGCATACTGGTATATGTCACAGTCAGTAGAAGGTCGGGGTTACGAGGATATGTCTGAGTTTTTGGGTAAGATAGCCAAAGACGAACTTGAGCACGCGCAGGAACTGGCGGAGCGAATAATAGAATTGGGCGGGCTCCCTACGAATAAACCGTCAAGTCTGGATAAGGGCTCAAACGCGGCGTATCCGGGCGTAATGACGAACCTATCCGATTACAAAGAGATAATAAAGATTGTTATGGATGCGGAAGGAGGAGCGATCGAGGTCTATAACAAATTGGCAAAAAAGACCTTTGGCAAGGACCACGACACGTACCAGCTTGTGACGCATATAATGGGCGAAGAGATAACGCACGAGGAGATGTTCGAGAACCTGCTGGAGAAATAACATTGAATAGGAGATTTTACCCGTGAGTAAGAAAGTTACGGTTTACAGCACGCCTACGTGCCCATACTGCGTGAGGGCGAAGCAGTTCCTGAAGGAGAACAATATAGAGTTTGAGGATATAGATGTTTCCACGGATGACGTGAAGGCTCAGGAGATGATGTCGAAGTCGGGGCAGATGGGCGTACCTGTTTTGGACATCGACGGTCAAATCATTGTCGGCTTCGAGAGGGGAAAGATCAAAGAGGCATTGGGGATTTAAATAAGAGGTTTTAAACGATGTACGACCTCATTATTATCGGCGCCGGGCCTGCGGGCATAACGGCAAGCGTCTACGCCGCGCGCAAGCGCCTTAATTTTATGGTCATAACAAAGGACATAGGCGGCCAGACCGCGTGGTCGGGCGACATAGAGAATTATACGGGATATCAGTTCATTACCGGGCCGGAACTGACAGTGAAATTCGAAGAGCATATGCGGCGGTATAACGTGCAGATGAGGGAAGACGAAGAGATTATTAAACTCCAAAAGATGGGCTCATCCGTATGGCTCAAGACCGCGAAAGGCGAAGAGTGCGAGGCGAAGACAGCGATAATCGCGTCCGGAAAAACTTCACGTGAATTGAATGTGCCGGGTGAAAAAGAATTTAAAAATAGGGGCCTGACCTATTGCGCGACCTGCGATGCGCCTCTTTTTGCGGGAAAAGAAGTGGCTGTCATTGGCGGAGGAAATTCCGGATTGGATGCCGCCCTGCAATTAATGAAAATAGCGAAACATATTTATTTAATCAATATTACGCCGTCTCTTACAGGGGATCCTATCATGCAGGAGAAGGTCTCGGAATCCGAGCTTGTCACGGTAATGAATTACACTAAGGTGACATCTGTATTCGGTGATAAATTTGTCACAGGCGTTCGCGTGAAAAGGGAAGAGAAAGACGAGATGCTGAAAGTGCAAGGGATATTTGTAGAGATAGGGCTCGTTCCTAATTCAAAATTCGTAGAAGGCGTTGAGAAGAATGAATGGGGTGAGATAAAGGTCAATCCCTATAATGAAACCAATGTCCTCGGCATATTCGCGGCCGGCGACGTAACCGATGTGCCGGAGAAACAGATAGTGATAGCCGCCGGAGAAGGCTCCAAGGCGGCCCTCGGAGTATTCAAGTATCTGAATCATCTTAGATGAACCCCGCCGTAACTCAAGTTTTAATCTCCAGCTATAATAAAATCAAACCGCAAATAAAAAGAAGGCTCGCTGATTTTCGCGATCTTCGTAAGGGCGAAGAAGAGGATATATTTCAGGAACTTTGTTTTTGCCTGTTCACCCCTCAATCGAAAGCCACCTCTTGCGACAGCGCTGTAAGGGCCTTGAAAAGAAAAGGGTTGCTTATTAAAGGCCGCGAAGGCGCGATAAAAAAGTGTCTTAAGGGCCTCGTGAGGTTTCATAATAAGAAGGCGGAATATCTCGTAGGAGCAAGAAAACTCTTTACCTTAAGCCATGCAAAAGGCGGGTCCGCAATTGATATTAAAGGAAAACTGGACATATTCGACTCGTTCAAGACCAGAGAATGGTTAGTGGATAATGTAAAAGGTTTGGGATACAAGGAGGCGAGCCATTTTTTGAGGAATATAGGCCTCGGCAAAGGCCTGGCGATACTCGATGTGCATATATTGAAGAATCTTAAGAGATATGGAGTTCTAAAAAAGATTCCGGCGTCGCTGACAAAAAAGACATATCTGGAAATCGAAGAGAAGATGAGGAGATTCTCTAAAAAGATAGGCATCCCACTCGAAGAGTTGGACCTTCTCTTATGGGCAAGCGAAACAGGATTTATATTCAAATAAAACCGTTGACAAGGCAGGGTTGAGGTTATTATAATCGTATATCACCGAAGGAGAAGGTATGGCGAAGAAGACGATTAAAGATATAGATTTGAAAGGGAAGCGCGTCCTGATACGGGTTGATTTTAACGTGCCGCTTGATGACAAATTGAATATAACCGATGACACCAGAATCAGGGCGAGCCTTCCTACTATAAAGTATGCCTTAGATAATGGCGCGAAAATCATATTGATGAGTCACCTGGGAAGGCCGGACGGTAAGGTGAATGAGGGTTTAAGACTTTTGCCTGTTGCGAAGCGGTTGGAGGAACTTTTAAAAAAGCCCGTCCTTGCGCTAAAGGACTGTATTGGAGATCATGTCAAGATGCATGTTCAGGCCATGAAGGACGCGGATATAATTTTGCTTGAGAATCTAAGGTTTCACGCTGAGGAAGAGAAGAATAACCCGGATTTCGCCAGAGAATTAGCATCTTTGGGCGAGGTCTTCGTGAACGACGCGTTCGGTACCGCCCATCGCGCTCACGCCTCTACCGAAGGGGCGACTCATTACCTTCCGTCAGTTGCCGGATTTTTATTAGAGAAAGAGATTGAATATTTAGGCAGGGCCATAGAAAATCCTAAGAGACCCTTTGTGGCCATACTCGGCGGCGCAAAGGTCAGGGACAAGATAAAGGTCATAGATAATTTACTGGATAAAGTTGACGCCCTGATTGTAGGGGGTGGTATGGCATACACATTTTTGAAGGCCAAAGGTAAGGAGATAGGCGCGTCAAAATTGGATAAGGATGGATTCGACACAGCAAAGGCCGCCCTTGAAAAGGCGGGAAAGAAGAAGATACCGTTCCTTTTGCCCGTAGATAACGTCATCGCGGAAAAGGCCGAAGAAGGCGCGAATAGAAAAATCGTTGGCGAGAATATACCCGCAGGATGGATAGGGCTTGATATAGGCCCCGAGACGATTAAGTTATTTCAGGAAAGATTAAAGACAGCGAAAACAGTTATATGGAACGGGCCCTTGGGCGTCTTTGAGATTGATAAGTTCGCCGAGGGCACAAAGGAGATCGCTAAATTTCTTGCTGGACTAAAAGGTGTAACGACGATAATTGGCGGCGGCGATACGGCCGCGGCAATGTCTAAATTCAAACTGGAAGATAAGATGACTCACATCTCGACAGGCGGCGGCGCATCGCTCGAATATTTAGAAGGAAGAGGCCTGCCGGGGATAGATGCCCTGAACGATAAATAAAATTTACGCGCAAATTTTATGAGAAAAATCATTATAGCCGGAAACTGGAAGATGAACAAAACCATACCGGAGTCGATAGAATTGGCTAATCTTTTAAAGCGTTCCTTATACGACACAAGCGAGGTAGAAATAGTCATCTGTCCTCCGTTCACATCTCTCTCTGACGTGGGAGAAGTGATTATGGATTCGAATATAAAACTCGGCGCTCAGGACGTTCACTGGGAAAAAGAGGGCGCGTTCACAGGCGAGGTCTCTTGCGCCATGCTCAAAAGCGCGGGTTGCGTTTATGTTATAATAGGACATTCTGAAAGGCGGCAGTATTTCACAGAGACGAACGGGACCGTGAACAAAAAGGCGAAAGCCGTTTTGAAAGAGGGCTTAAGGCCCATAGTCTGCGTTGGTGAAAATCTGGAAGAAAGAAAAAAGGGCCGGGCATTTGAGATTGTTAAGGACCACATAGTGAATTCCCTTTCAGGAATACCTAATGAAGATATGCTGAAGGTTACGATAGCATATGAACCCGTTTGGGCCATTGGGACAGGCGTTAATGCCACTAAGGATGAGGCCGAAGAGATGCATAAATACATAAGAGGATTATTGACTGAGATGTACGATAAGGAGCTGGCAGGCGAAGTCAGGATTCAGTATGGCGGCAGCGTTAAGCCGGATA
The DNA here is from genome assembly GCA_001804165.1 of Omnitrophica bacterium RIFCSPLOWO2_01_FULL_45_10. Lineage (GTDB taxonomy): Bacteria > Omnitrophota > Gorgyraeia > 2-01-FULL-45-10 > 2-01-FULL-45-10 > 2-01-FULL-45-10-A. The sequence continues at coordinate 17,402 of MHFL01000045.1, forward strand.
ATATCAGGGAACTGATTTCCGAACCCGACGTCGATGGAGCATTGGTCGGAGGGGCGAGTCTAAAGGCGGATAGTTTTACAGATATAGTTAAGAATTGTTTATAAAAGAGGAGCGCGCTTATGTTATACGGGATAGTCATTACTATACACGTGATCGTCTCATTGGTTCTAATAGCAGTAATCTTATTGCAGGCAGGAAGGGGCGGGGGCTTAAGCGAATCTTTTGGAGGCAGTTCTACGCAGACCATATTCGGCACTAAGACGCCGGTTTTCCTGACGCGCGCGACAGCCGCCGCGGCTATTATATACATAATAACGTGCTTAACGTTAGCCGTCATGACGGGCCATAAAGGAAGGTCGCTCGTGTCGAAGGAGAACGTAGCCGCGCCCGGGACGCCTGGCGCGAAAAAACCCTTCCAGCCGTTGCCCGAAGAGCCCTTGGATTTTTGATTTTAGATTAAAGATGACAATGTCTTTTGTGAATGCGTTAGACATTGTCATTGCGAGGAGCGAAGCGACGAAGCAATCTAATTTTGAGATTGCTTCGCCCCTTCGGGGCTCGCAATGACAGTTGAACGGAAGTCTTTAACACGTAAAATAGTCAAAATACCGCTGATACGAGCGGTATTTTTTTTAATCGCCTTTTCAGCGTATCTGCATGCCCAGGAAGAAGGCCCATCCTATGGCGACGCGCTCATCGTCGGATCTATCGGCGATGCCAGGACCCTCGTTCCTATTCTCGCCTCGGATTCCGCCTCGAGTGACGTCTGCGGCATGGTTTTTAACGGCCTAGTAAAATATGACAAGGATATAAATATCGTCGGTGACCTGGCTGAAAGTTGGGAAATTTTAGACGAGGGGCTTGCGATAATATTCCACCTTAGGAAAAACGTCAAATGGCACGATGGTTTAGCCTTCACGTCAAAAGACGTAGAATTTACATATAAGAAACTCATAGACCCGAATGTCAGGACGCCATACAGCGGGGATTTCGAGCGAATAAAACG
>MHFL01000045.1:18461-19123 GCA_001804165.1 Omnitrophica bacterium RIFCSPLOWO2_01_FULL_45_10
GCCGGCGCTATCGAGCTGGGGCATGTGGATTATGCCGGAGCACATATTGAAAAATGAGGACCTTAACACGGCCCCATTCTCGCGCCATCCGGTCGGAACGGGGCCGTATAGATTCAAATCGTGGAAGACAAACGAATCTATTACGCTCGTGTCCAATCATGAATATTTTGAGGGCCGGCCGTATATTGATAGATATATATATAGAATTATCCCCGACGAAGCGACGATGTTTCTGGAACTTCAAACCCAGGGTATCGACTTGGCGATTCTCACGCCTTTACAATACACAAGGCAGACGGATACCAAATTTTTCCGAACTCATTATAATAAATTTAAATACCCGAGTTTCGGATATACGTATTTAGGATATAATCTCGCCCTTAAAAAGTTTCAGGATGCGCGAATCAGGAGGGCCATAAATTACGCCGTGAATAGGGAAGAGATAGTCAACACGATATTCTTTGGCCTCGGCAGGGTAACGACAGGGCCCTTTGTCATCGATTCGTGGGCATACAATAAAGAGATAAAACAGGCGCCATACGATCCAAGGAAAGCCAAGGAACTTTTGAATGAGGCGGGATGGAGGGATATGGATGGCGATGGGTGGATCGAAAAAGACGGCGATGAGTTTGAGTTCACCGTGCTGGTGAACCAGGGAAACA
>MHFL01000045.1:19251-32077 GCA_001804165.1 Omnitrophica bacterium RIFCSPLOWO2_01_FULL_45_10
GTCTCGCGACCCTGACAATTACGATATATGGCACTCATCGAAGACGCGCGAGGGCGAATTCAATTTTGTGGGTTATAAAAATTTAGAGGTGGATCGGCTGCTCGAAAAGGGGCGGCGGACATTTGATCAGGATGAACGCGCCAAGATATATCAAGAGATGCATAAGATGATCTACGAAGACCAGCCGTATCTATTTTTGTATTCCGGCGAGGTCCTGCCGGTTGTGCACAAGAGATTTCGCAATGTGGAGGTCTCCAAGATCGGCATCGGCTACAACTTCATCAAATGGTATGTGCCGAAGAGCGAGCAAAGGTATAGATGATTAAGTATATAATTAAGCGAACGTTAGGATTGATTCCCGTGTTCTTCGGGATTACGCTAATCTCGTTTTTCGTCATTCACTTAGCTCCGGGGAAACCGACGGACATTCAGACGAGCCTGAATCCGAAGGTATCCTATGAGGCGCGGCTGAGAATGGAGAAATTATACGGTTTAGACAAGCCTATCCATACCCGGTATATCGAGTGGCTCAAGCGATTTGTGAAATTCGACTTCGGCCGCTCCTATGTTGACTCAAGGCCCGTTTCGGAGAAGATATTGGAGCGGATTCCGGTCACGCTTTTAATTAATGTTTCGTCTTTAATCTTGATACTTGCGGTCGGCATACCGCTGGGTATCCTTTCGGCTGTCAGGAGAAATTCATTTATGGATAGGGCAACGACCGTCTTTGCTTTCGTCGGGTTCTCTGTGCCGGAATTCTGGCTCGCCTTGCTTTTGATGAGTCTTTTCGGCATAAGTTTGGGATGGCTGCCGGTATCTGGGATAAAATCCCTGGATTTTGAATATTTTAGTCTATTCGGCAAGATCCTTGATGTCGCGAGGCACATCATCTTGCCGGTATCGATTGGGGCCTTCGGAAGCATCGCAGGTATCTCCCGATATATGCGCTCCTCAATGGTGGGCATAATAAATCAGGATTTCATAAGGGCGTTGCGCGCAAGAGGGCTAAAGGAAACCGATATCGTATACAAACACGCCTTAAAGAACGCGATACTTCCGGTTATAACGATCTTGGGATTATCTGTCCCGGGATTGATAGGGGGCAGTGTCATATTCGAATCTATATTCGCGATTCCGGGAATGGGCAGGCTATTCTTTGAATCGGTCATGGCAAGAGACTACTCTACGATAATGGGCATACTATCCATAGGGGCAATACTTACGCTCTTAGGCAATCTCTTGGCCGATATCGCCTACTCATACGCCGACCCGAGGATAAGGTGCGGATTTTGATAGAACAAAATCCGGATAAGTATAACAGATGGTAAATATTCAAAATTTGCCCTGTCAAATTTTGAATAAGAACGGGTTAAATTATCATGAAATATTTCTTTAAAAATAGACTCGCGCTAATTGGATTTATATTCATAACGATAATTCTTGCCTTTGCGCTATTTGCGCCGAAGATTGCCACGCACAACCCTGCCGCAATCGATACTAAATCTATTCTTTCCGGGCCGTCAAACTCTCACATCTTGGGCACAGACACTCTCGGAAGAGATATTTTTTCGCGCATCGTATACGGCTCGCGGATATCGCTCTCTATCGGGTTCATCGCTGTGGGCATATCCGTCGGAATAGGGATCTTCTTCGGCTCGATCGCCGGCTATTACGGGGGGAAAATAGATTCGATAATAATGCGATTTATTGACATATGCTTGTGTTTTCCTACATTCTTTTTGATACTTGCCGTCATAGCGTTGGTGGAACCGTCGATATTTAACATAATGGCCATAATAGGCCTGACGAGTTGGATGGGAATCGCCCGTCTTATCAGAGCTGAAATTTTAACGTTAAAAGAGCGTGATTTTATATCCGCCAGCAGGATAATGGGGGCGCGGGGCTCGTGGATAATATTAAGGCACCTGATACCGAATGCCATAGGCCCTGTCCTGGTGAGCGCGACGCTCGGCATGGGCGGCGCAATTCTCATAGAGTCGAGTTTAAGTTTTTTAGGCATCGGCGTTCAGCCGCCGACCCCGAGTTGGGGCAACATACTTATGGATGGGAAATCGACTCTTGGCGTCGCGTGGTGGCTGACCGTATTTCCAGGAATATTTATATTGCTCACAGTTTTGGCGTACAATTTATTGGGTGAAGCATTGCGGGACCTGTTGGAACCGAGGATAGTCGCTAATGAGCGTATTGAAAGTAAATGATTTAAGGGTCCATTTCCGCGCTTCGGCAGGAATGGTCAAAGCGGTCGACGGAGTCGCTTTCGAAATCGAAAAGGGCGAATGTCTTGGCCTCGTGGGAGAATCCGGCTCAGGCAAGACCTTGACGGCGCTTTCCATCATGAAACTGATTCCGGAGAACGCGAAGATAGCAGCAGGTGAAATATTATTCCATGATATAAATTTACTCGCTCTGCCGAATGATCACATGAGAGGGATTAGAGGTTCCAAGATAGCGCTTGTCTTTCAGGAATCCGGCGTGTCACTTGACCCCGTCTTCACAATAGGCCATCAGATGACGGAGGCGCTTTTTACCCACAGAAGATTAGTAAATAGAAAAGAGGCAAAGGAAATCGCGTTGGAATATCTAAATAGGGTGCATATCCCGGATCCTCTAAAGACATTTTACGATTATCCGCATCAATTGTCGGGCGGCGCCAAACAGCGCGTCGGGATAGCCATATCGCTATTAAATTCACCCGAACTTTTGATATTGGATGAGCCAACGACCGCGTTAGACGTCACCATCCAAGCTCAAATATTGGATCTTTTGGATGAGATTATAGAGAGGCATGATATATCGGTCCTTTTCATCAGCCACGATTTCGGAATAATCGCGAGGATGGCTGACAGGGTCGCGGTTATGCGGAATGGAAAGATAGTCGAGATGGGGATGAAGAATGAAATATTGAGTAATCCGAAGGATCCGTATACAGTTAATTTGTTAGAATCGGTTAAGGCATTATCATGGCGATAGTTGAATGCAGAGATATAATAAAATATTTCTCTGTTCAAAGAGGATATCTTAAGAAAGGCGCAGGCGTCGTCAAGGCGCTCGACGGCGTTTCTCTGGAAATAGAGGAAGGCGAGACCTTTGGCCTTGTCGGCGAATCCGGATGCGGAAAGACTACGCTCGGCAAGATTTTGCTCGGCATTATCAGTCCTGATTCAGGAGAGGTTTTATTGAAGACGAAAGAAAAGCAGGCGATATTCCAGGACCCTTATTCCTCTCTTGATCCGAAGATGAAAGTCAGAGATATAATTTCCGAAGGCCTGATTTTGAAGAAAGGCTCAAAAACCCGCCTTCTCGAAAGGATAGAAAAGGTTCTCGATGTTGTGAGACTGCCAAAGGGCTCTTTAAATAAATACCCTCATCAATTCTCGGGCGGCGAACGCCAACGCATCGCGATAGCGAGGGCCGTGGTGACAGAGCCAGAATTTATAGTTTGCGATGAACCCGTCTCGAACCTTGACGTTACAATACAACTGCAAATCCTGAAACTTTTAAAAGAAATACAGGAGAAATTTCGCATCACATACCTTTTCATAAGCCATGACCTGAGAGTGATCAAGTTTATGTGCGACAGAGTCGCCGTCATGAAAGACGGGAAAATAGTTGAAAACCGCGGCTCAAAAGAGATCTTCACCGGCCCCGTTCACCCTTATACGAAACTACTGCTCTCTTCGATTCCCAGAATCTTCTGAACAAAGGGAATGGCCAAATTAATTATGACCGATACCAAAAAAATAAAAAAAATATTGCGGCTTTTGAATAGGGTTTACGGAAAGCCGGAACGGTTTAAGAGTGAAGCGCCGATGGATGTGCTCATACGAACCATCCTGTCACAGAATACCTCCGATACCAATTCCGATAAAGCCTTTGCCGTTCTAAAGGCCAACTTCAAATCGTGGGACGCGCTTTTAAAGTCAAATACAAAGATGATATCGCGATTAATCAGAAGCGCGGGCTTGAGCAACATCAAGGCAAAGAGGCTCAAGGATGCGCTGAGCGAGATAAGGCGTAGAGAGGGCAGAATTGGCCTATCACGATTAAAGAATTTTGAAATAGACGTGTCTCTCAATTACCTAAGATCTTTAAATGGCGTTGGTCCCAAGACCGCGGCGTGCGTCTTGCTCTTCGGCTTTGGTATGCCTGTTATGCCGGTCGATACCCATATATTTAGAGTTACTAAGAGATTAGGGCTTATTGAGAAAGATATAAAGGTAGAAGAGGCGCATAATGTCCTATCGAGGAAGGTGCCCGCGGACTTGATATATGATTTCCATTTAGGTATAATAGAGCACGGTCGAAGGACATGCAGGGCGCAAAACCCGAGGTGCGGGATATGCGTTTTGTATGGCCTCTGTATGTTCAAAAAGAAAGAATATTATAGAAAAAAGGGAGAGAAAAGTTGATACGAAAGGCAAATGTCGAAGACGTAAAGAAGATACATAAACTCATAAATTATCATGCGAAACGCGATAAGATGCTTCCGCGGTCCTTGAATGAACTTTATGAGAACATAAGGGATTTCTTTATCTATGTTGATGGAAAAAGCCTTTCCGGCTGCTGCGCCCTCCATATAGATTGGGAGGACCTGGCGGAGATAAAGAGCCTTGCGGTCGTCCCATCAAGAGCGGGCAAGGGGATAGGGATGAAATTGTTAGCCGAATGCCTTAAGGAGGCGCGCGCCTTAAGGGTGAAAAAAGTGTTTGCCCTTACGTACATACCGGAATTCTTCCGGCGCGTCGGGTTTAAGGTCATAAGCAAGAAGGAGCTTCCGCATAAAATATGGAGCGAATGCATAAAGTGCGTCTATTTCCCGGGCTGCAAGGAAATAGGAATGTTGAAGGAGATTTGAGTAAGATCATATGGGCTACACGATAACCGAGAAGATACTGTTAAAACACACGAAGGCGAAAGATATATATCCGGGTCAATTCATAAACGCTAAAGTCGATATATGCCTGGCTAATGACATCACGGCGCCCTTAGCGATCGAGGAATTCGGGAAACTAGGCGTTAAAAAAGTGTTCGATAAAAAGAAGATAGTTCTCGTTCCCGATCATTTTACGCCTGCCAAGGACATGAAAAGCGCGAATCAGTGCAAAATAATGGCGAATTTCGCCAGGCAATATGAAATAAAGAATTATTTTGAGGTGGGGAGAATGGGTATAGAGCATGCGCTCCTCCCTGAGATGGGATTGGTTCTGCCCGGCGACTTAATTATAGGCGCGGATTCCCACACCTGCACCTATGGCGCTCTCGGCGCGTTCTCAACCGGCGTCGGCTCAACGGATTTCGCGATATGCATGATTACAGGAGAATGTTGGCTCAAGGTCCCTGAATCTATGAAGATTGAATTCTTTGGGCGCCTCAATAAATGGGTAGGCGGGAAAGACCTGATTCTTCACACAATCGGCGACATAGGCGTGGATGGCGCGCGATACATGGCAATGGAATTTTACGGAGAGACAATAGAGAATCTTCCCATGGACGACAGGTTCAGTATGTGCAACATGGCTATTGAGGCGGGCGCGAAGAGCGGAATAATCGCGCCGGATAAAATTACAATGCGTTATATCAAAGCAATACGAAAAGGCCTTAGGCCCGGCATAGGCAAATTCTACTCAAGCGCTCATGACGCGAAATACGCCTATACCAAAGAATATGACGCTCGAAAGATAGAGCCGCTTGTCAGTTGTCCGAATCTGCCGAGCAACGTGAAACGCGTTCGAGAACTGAAGGAGGTTTATATAGATCAGGTGGTTATCGGCTCCTGCACAAACGGAAGAATATCCGATCTCCAACTCGCCGCCAAGGTGCTACGCGGGAAAAAGGTAAACTCCAGGGTGCGGATGATCGTAATCCCCGCGACTCAAGGCATTTACCTGGAGGCAGTGAAAGAAGGTTTGAGCAAGTTATTCGTAGAGGCGGGCGGGGTATTTTCGACTCCGACCTGCGGCCCGTGCTTGGGCGGACATATGGGGATACTCGCCGAGGGAGAGACCGCGATCTCCACTACGAACAGGAACTTCATCGGAAGGATGGGCCATCCGGGAAGCAGAGTATATCTGTCGAACCCGGCTGTTGCGGCCGCCAGCGCTATCAAGGGCCGAATCGCGCATCCGGACGAGGTGATGTAAGATGACCTATAAAGGCAAGGCGCGTAAATTTGGCGACAACATTAATACCGACGAAATAATTCCCGCTCGTTATCTGATCACAACCGACCCTCGAGAGCTTGCCGCGCATTGCATGGAGGATGCCGATAAGGATTTTGCCAAAAAAGTAAAGCCCGGAGATATAATTGTAGGCGGAAGGAATTTTGGATGCGGGTCTTCAAGAGAGCACGCGCCTCTCGCGATTAAGGCAAGCGCTATATCACTGGTGATCGCGGAAAGTTTCGCGAGGATATTTTTTCGAAATAGCATTAATATAGGCCTGCCGATAGTAGAATCGGCCGGGGCCGCAAAGAGGATTAGGAACAAGGACAACTTGAGAATTGATATGGAACGCGGTATAATCAGGAATCTGACGCGAAAAGAGAGTTATAGATTCGAGAAATATCCGCCTTTCATGCGGAAGATTATCCGCGCCGGCGGTCTTATTAATTCGATAAAGAAGAGACTGAAATTAAAGGCATGATCCGAAAGGTAGCGCAGGTTTAAACCTGCGCTACCCCATGGGATTATGAAAATTTGGAATTTCAAAAATGAATAAACCGTATAAAATAGCCGTAATACCGGGGGATGGAACAGGCCCTGAGGTGATAAGGGAAGGATTAAAGGTCTTAAAGGCCGCGTCCGAAAAATTCGATTTTGAATACAAAGAAGAGCCCTTCGACTTTGGAGGGGCGCGTTATCTTAAGACGGGAAAGACGATAACCGACAGAGAGTTATCGTCGTTAAAAAAATTTGATGCCATATACTTAGGCGCAATCGGCCATCCTGATGTGAAGCCGGGGATATTGGAACAAGGCATTTTATTAAAGATTCGTTTTGGTCTTGACCAATATATAAATTTGAGGCCCGTGAAGTTGTACAACTCCGACTTCTGCCCTTTAAAGGACAAACGGCCTGAAGATATAGATTTTGTAGTAGTGAGAGAGAATTCCGAAGGCCTCTACAAGGGGCTGGGAAGTTTTAAGAATAAAGGCGGGAAGAATGAAGTCGCGATTCAAGTATCTCATAATACTCGGAAAGGCGTGGAGCGTTGCATCCGATATGCCTTTGAATACTGCCGCAAGAGGAATAAGAAGAAAAAACTCACGCTCTCGGGGAAGACGAATGTTCTTACGTATGCGTGGGACTTATGGCAGAGGACTTTTGATAGCGTAAAGAAAGAGTTCCCTGACATACAGACAGACTATGCTCATGTTGACGCGACGACCATGTGGTTCGTTAAAAATCCGGAATGGTTCGATTGTATCGTAACGGACAACATGTTTGGCGACATAATAACGGACCTGGGAGCCATGATTCAGGGCGGGATGGGTATCGCGGCCGGAGGCAACATCAATCCAAAAGGCGTCTCGATGTTTGAACCTATAGGAGGCTCCGCGCCGAAGTACACAGGCAAGAATGTAATAAATCCCCTCGCCGCGATCTGCGCGTTGTCGATGCTCTTGGATAATTTAGGAGAATCTAAGGCCGCCAGCGCCGTTGAGAATTCTGTCATAAAAGTCGTCAATACCGACTTGAAGAGTTTGGCGGCAGGGAGGATGGGCTATTCTACGGAAGAGGTTGGGAATCTGGTGGTGGAAAATTTATGAGAGGATACGGAGCGAAGCGATATAACGTCGCTGTCATGGGCGCGACAGGAGCGGTTGGAAATCGCTTTCTTAGGATTCTGGAAGAAAGGGCGTTTCCCGTTAATAATATACGGCTCTTGGCTTCTGAGCGCTCGGAAGGCAAAAAGTTAAAATTTAAAGGCAAGTTTTATCCTGTGGAGATTTTGAACCACGATTCGTTCGATGGAATCGACATAGTGTTATCGAGCGCTGGCGCGAGCCGCAGTCTGGAATTTTTGCCGAGCGCCGTGAAGGCCGGTGCGGTGTGTGTGGACAATTCAAGCGCTTTCCGGATGAATGAAGAAGTGCCTTTGGTGGTGCCCGAAGTGAATCCGGAAGCGATTAACAGGCACAAAGGGATCATCGCGAATCCGAATTGTTCAACTATTCAGATGGTCGTCGCGTTATGGCCCATTCATAAGGTCGCGAAAATTAAAAGGATCGTTGTAACCACATTTCAATCGGTCTCAGGCGCCGGACAGAAGAAGGTGACCGAATTGCGGGAGCAGTCGAAGAAATTTCTTGCCGGTAAAAAGAGCGCATCCAAAGAATTTCCGCACAGGATCGCCTTCAATCTTATCCCGCAGATTGACATGTTCCTCGAAAATCGATATACTAAAGAAGAGATGAAGATGGTCAATGAGACGAGGAAGATTATGGGCGACCCATACATCAGGATCAACGCTACTTGCGTGAGGGTTCCCGTATTCTACGCTCATTCGGAAAGTGTCAACATCGAGACAGAACGCCGCATTACGGCTGATGAGATTCGCAAGATTCTCAGGAAGGCGCCGGGCATCAGGGTGGTTGATGAACCAGAAAAGAAGTCTTACCCCATGCCTGCGGACGCGGAAGGGAAAGACGATGTCTTAGTAGGCAGGATACGCGAGGATGAATCTATAGAAAACGGTATGTCGATGTGGGTCGTGAGCGATAATCTACGCAAGGGCGCCGCGCTGAACGCGATCCAAATCGCGGAGAGATTATGTAATTGATAAAGGTAGGGGGTGGGTATGATTAAGAGCGCGAGTTTGGGAAAGGAATTAGAGATAACGATAAAGAATAAGATAGGCGTGTTGGCCGATATCTCTAAGATATTATCCGACCGAGGCATCAATATTGACTCCGTCGTTGGATACGTAGTAGATGGCAGCGCGAAGTTAATGCTCGTGACAGGTGATGATGTTCGGGCAAAGGAGACACTCGAAAAAACTGGCTATAAGCCGATAAAGGAGAACGAAGTTATCTTGGCCGTATTGGAAAATAAGCCGGGAGCGCTTAAGAGCCTTACCGCGAAGTTGGCGTCGGCAAATATAGATATTAAGTATACGTACGGAACAACTTGCCCTACCGGCTGCCCGGCAACCATAGTTCTTTCAACAAGTTCTAACGAAAAGGCGCTCGTAGCGCTGAAGAAGTAGCGTTTAACCTGGTTAGAATTCTCAGGTTGGAAGGTCTTTAGATGAAGAGATCGTCGAAATTGATTTTCCTATCAGTCCTTATTCTCCTTTCTGCGCTATCTTTGTGCCTCGCCCAGGCTGTATATCTGAAACAATTCGATTTTAATGATAAGGACGCGCTCAAGAAATGGGGCGAAATGGTGCTTAACGGCAAAGTCGAGTACGAACTCGTAAAGGAGGGCGAAGAAGGTTATATTAGGGCATTGAGCCAAGGGTCGGCTTCAGCGCGCTATTTTCGGATAGGATATAAATTGAAGGAATATCCTATCATTAACTGGAAGTGGAAGGCGCTGAGGTTTCCCGACAAATCACGCGCGCAAACCGATAAAGAGAAGGATGATTACGCGGCGCGTATTTATATCATCTTTCCTTATCTTAATTTTTCTTCCTCCAAATTTATAGAATACGTCTGGGCGGAAGATACTCCTATCGGGACCGTGCTGGAAAGTCCGGTGGGAAATAACGTAAAGATGGTTGTCGCGCGAAGCGGAGAGGCGAGGGAAGAGTTTATAAGTGAAAGCCGTAATGTATACGAGGACTACATTAGGGCGTTTGGTGATGAACCGCGTCGCTCCGTAGGCGCCATCGCGATGATGTGCGATGCCGATTCGACCGGTACGTCGGCTGAGTCCCTCTTTGACGACATCGCGATCATAAGAAAGTAACGACCTAAAAGAAGGTGGTGGGTAAAATGAAATCGATAAAAAGAAAAAAATATCTGGTTTCAAAGCCGGTACAGTTTCGTTATATGGGCATTGTGGCAGTGCCGCTTCTTGTTCTCTTAAGCGGCCTCTATTATCTCATCTACTATTCTGTCTTTAACGAGATGCTCATACCGGAGGCCATTGCCGTGACGCTCTTGCCGGCAATGAAGAAGGTGAATATGGTGGTGGCAATCTCAGGCCCGATACTCATTTTCGCTATTTTAAAGTTAGCGCTTATACACTCCAATCGGATCATAGGGCCAATACCGAGACTTGAAAAAGAACTGGATAAGGCGATAGCGGGAGACTATACAATAAGGGTGAAGGCTCGCGATAAAGACGAATTGAGTAGTTTCATAAACAAAATCAATTTGCTATTGGAGAAGATACAGGAAAGAGATGAGCCCGGGCGTTCCATACGCGCCAACTAATCGGGCGCGAATGCGTAATATAAAATTGACTATTCAGTACGACGGCACAAATTATTCCGGCTGGCAATTTCAAAAGAACGCAAGATCCATTCAGGCCGTAATCGAGGAGCGCATTCGAAGGATAACCGGTAAGTCGACAACCCTCACCGCCTCCGGCAGAACCGATGCCGGAGTCCACGCCGCAGGCCAGGTCGCGAATTTTAAGACGAATTCACAAATACGAATAGAGAATTTACAAAAGGCGCTGAACACCTTACTTCCTAAGGAAATCGTGATTTCCCGGATCGAAGAGGTCGAATTAAGGTTCGATTCTCAGCGACACGCGAAATCAAAACTTTATCGCTACACCGTATACAATAGCGAATTCGTCGACCCTTTTATACGGCGTTTCGCCTCAAAATGTTTTTATAGACTCGATGTGAGACGAATGCGCATAGCCGCCGGATACCTTTTAGGCCGGCACGATTTCACCGCATTCCGCGCAAAAGATTCGAGAGAGGGGACGGCGGTCCGCGCCATAAAAAAGATTAAAATTGAAAAAGAAAGCGTCTTATTATATATTTATATAGAAGCAAACGGGTTCTTGTACAACATGGCGCGGAATATAGTAGGCACTTTAATAGAAGTCGGACGCGGCAAGATGGAGCCTGAATATGTGAAAATAGCGCTTTTAAAAAAAGACCGCTCTCGCTCCGGACCCACGGCGCCAGCCAAAGGTTTGTGCCTTTTAAGAGTCAGGTATTGAAAAAATCAGATGCCAAAATTCAAACTGCAGGTTAGAATCTTCCTTCTAATACTAATCCTCTCTTTTTTATTTATATATGTCTTCACCTCAATCCAGATTCGCAATCAGTTGGAAAAACTCAACGCCTACAACAAGTATCGGGCCCGCGTAGCGACCATCATAGTAAAGACAACCCTCGAAATGCTTCTGAAAGACGTGGCATCCGAAGAGGCGCTTCCGGGGATATTCGACGCGGCCAGCAAGTCATTCGCAGGCGAGGGCATAGTCGAGAAGATGTCTATCCTTTCGATGGATGGCAGGGCTCTTGCCACAAACGATGAGCTGATACGCGAATTTGGCGAGGCAAAAAAAGACATCGATACCTATCTTCGCCTCTCTGAGACGTCAGGCAGCGATGCGTGGTTTTACTCCACAATAAATAAGAATACAAGGATTATAGACATTTATATTCCCTTAACGGTTAAAACAGTCCCTAAATACATAGTTAAATTGTCCTTCTCAATAGGCAATATACGGGAAGCGGTAGTGCAAATCTTGATTCCCATAACTTTGACGGTCGTTGCCGTCATAATCTGCAATTTGTTCTGGGGCATAATATTATTAAGAACGGTGGTAAGTCCTATAAAAATGCTGAATCGAGCCACTAAAGATATCGCTTCGGGAAATCTTGATTTAAAGGTAAGAATAAATACCAGAGACGAAATACAGGAATTGGGCGACACATTTAACGAGATGGCTGTCGCGCTGAAGAAGATGAAGGCGAAAGCGGAGGATGCCAATCCGTTGACGAAATTACCGGGAAACAATGTAATAAGAGAGGAGGTCGGGAACAGAATCAGACGCAAAGAAAAATTCGTGGCTATACATGTGGACCTCGATAACTTCAAGGCCTATAATGACAGATACGGCATTGCCAAAGGCGACGAGATTATAGGATTCTTGAGCAATATCCTAGAGAAGGCGTTAAAGGAAAAGGGAAATCACGACGATTTTCTTGGGCACAGCGGCGGCGATGATTTCTTCGCCATAACTACGCCTGATAAAATTGAGGCGGTAACAGCCGCGATAATTCGTGATTTCGATGCCAGAATAGTAAATTTTTATAATGAAGAGGATATCAAGAAAGGATACATATTCGAGAAGGACAGGCGAGGCGAACTGATAAAATATCCGATAATGACAATATCATTGGCCGGCGTCACAAATCAATTCAGGCCAATATCGAGTTACGCGGAATTGACGAACATCGCTATTGGTGTTAAACACGCGGTGAAGGCGGAGAAGAAGAGCAATTTCATATTAGACAGAAGAACGATGTGAGTAATGTACGGTTATCCACAACTGTATAATATACGGTTATCCACAACTGTAGCGCACCCTTAAGGGTGCGCTACTTAATACAACTTAATTTCCTATCAAAACCCCAGATTCCAGTATACGCCAACCTTACACAATTCAATTGTTAAACATAAAAAAGGTAGATATCTGCTATTGTTTAATAGTTATACATAGTGTATACTATAATTAGATGTTAAGATAAAGAAATGGCACACATCCTAAAGACATATTAGTTGTATGTATGTTTGGTCTTGATAGTTTTTTATTTTGTGCCCTTTTCTTGTAGTTTTTAAATGTAAAAAGATTCTTGTAGTAGCGCACCCTTAAGGGTGCGCTACAGG
>MHFL01000046.1:0-4813 GCA_001804165.1 Omnitrophica bacterium RIFCSPLOWO2_01_FULL_45_10
AATGACAGTTTTTCAGTAATCTCTTCAACTTTTCTTCGATTTTTTGGTGCGGCTTAAAAAATAGGCGAGCCGCTCCAGCTCGATAGATAGATCGATGTTGAGGACTGTAATGGCGCGCGCGACGTTTAACTTTACAGGAGCGAAATTCAATATCGCCGTGACGCCTGATTTAATCAGCATATTTACTACACTTTGCGCGGACCCGGCTCCGACAGTGACAATCGCCATCCGAATACCTTCCGCCTTCAATGTCCTTTTCATTTCACTTGTGTCTCGCACAATAACACCTTCGAGGTTCTTCCCTATCTTGCGCAGGTCATTGTCAAACGCGCATTTAATCTTAAATCCATTGGGCGCAAAGCCCTTATAGGAGAGAAGAGCGGAACCTAAATTACCAACTCCGACAAGGGCCACGTTCCATTCCCTGTCCGTGCCGAGAATCTTTGATAGAGACCTTTTTAACTCTTCCACTTTATAGCCCCTGCTCGGTGTCCCGAACTGGCCGAAGTAGGCAAGGTCCTTTCTCACTTGAGCCGCGGTGCAGCCGGCGATTTCGGATATTTCATCGGAAGAGATGTAATCGGAATGACGGGATTCCAGGAGGACCCTGGCATATTGCGACAACCTCGGTATCGCCACAAGCGGAATTTTCACGCCTTACCTCTTTCTATACGCGTTGAGGAATGAGTCGCAATATATGTGCTTGTTCAGGATGAGTTCGGCGGTTATTGACGCGTCGACTAATTCTTTATCTAACGGGTCCATGATGGCCGCCGTAAGGCCGTTCGCGATGGCCATGACGAGGAATGTCCTGTTAACGAGACTGCGTAAGTTTGTCCCTTGAGAAACGTTGGATAGGCCAATGACCGTATTGGGCATGGGGTCGCTAAGCAGCCTGAACTCTCTTATCGATTCCAAGACTTCCGCGCCTTGTGTCTGCGCGACATTGACAGGCAGTACTATCGGGTCCAAATATATGTCTTCCGCTTTTAGCCCATAGTCGATGGATTTAGCCAGTATCTTCGCCGCTAACTCCAAGCGCTTATCCTTATTATTTGGGACGCCCGATTTATCCATGGTGAGGCCTATCGCCTGAGCATTATACTTCTTCGCCAGCATGAAAACTTTGTCCATCTTATCGTCGTCAGCGTTTGTGGAATTTATGATCGCCCTTCTTTTGACCAATTTCAAACCCTCTTCTATTACGTCCAACTTTGTGGAATCGAGCGCAAGTGGAATGTCGACCTTTTTCTGGATGGACTCAACGAGCCATTTCATATCTTCTTTCGGCGATTTCGAATATGGCCCCGTGTTCACATCCAGAAAGTTGGCGCCTTCGGCAGCCTGGTCCGCGGCAAGGCGTTGAATAACATCCTCTTCCCTGTTCGCGATCGCCTTTGCGACGTCCTTATACATCCCGTTTATGAGTTCGCCTATAATAATCATCCGTTACCCCTCCTACCGCTTCATCAACACATCTATAAATTTCATCACTGCCTTTGCGGCAACAGGATGGCGCATTATGAGGATGTCCGCTCCCGAATTAAGCATTGCGGTGGCCGTGGCGATTTCCCATTTGATGCCGAGCGCGCCTGAGTCTTTTGCCTCTTTCACGCGCCAGACCTCTTGTCCTACAAACAGTATGAACGGCATGGCAAGCATCTTGTCGCCCGAGAAGGCAGCCAGCCGAGCGCGCTCCATTATTGAATATACATATTCCATCCCATAGCCGAGCGATGCCGTTGTAGGGTCCATAACTATTCGTTTTGGATCCAATCCCATGTCACTTATTAGAATATTAATCTGTTTGGCGATATTGACATCTACCGGAGAGGTCGCGATTATTGAATGTCCATCGGCAAGGCAACTGGCCGCAAGGGTCTTATAATTATTTTGAGAGGCAATTCCTAAAAGGGATCTTTCGTTTTTTGCGGCCTGACTTGCCTTCGCAAGCAGTTCATTGTCCAATTCCTGTTCGCCCGTGCCCAATATGACAAGCGGGACTTTAACTTCTTTTAAGCATGCCTTCAAAAATACTATCGCTTCGTTGACCGGCCTTGAGCCGAAATCGGAATGAGGGCTTATCAGGCGAACACATAACAGTTTTACGCCGAATTCCTCGACGCATCTCTTGGCCCATTTAATCGGGTCCTTCAGGGAATCTCCGTAGGCCTCTTTCAAACCATCCGGCAAGTCCGGCGGCTCACAATCGAATACCTCAAGGCCGACCACGGGAGCGTTTGGCATATCGCCTTCCTGGAATAAAAATGGCAAGGTTGACTCTCCGCCTACCCTAATTACGTTGGCCCTCGTACCCCCAGTCTCCGGGCCGGCGCCGAGCTCAACTGTATATACGCTTGCGGAATACTTTTCTTGCGCTATCTCCATGGCCATTTTAATTCTCCAAAATTTTTTCCATTATTTCCGTTACCTCGACTTTTGCCTTCGCGCTCGAAAGAAAAGATATCGGACTATTATTCAAACTCAGACACACAAATTCTTCGTCGTAGCCAATCGTGCCCGCCAAAGATAGACTTGAGAAGTCTATCTCTTTTTTCAGCGCGTCGATTGAGCCGGAGGCCTTATTAATAACCAAATATGCCTTTCCAAATTTTATTCCCATCTCTTTTGCCAATTTGAATATTTGCGCGGATGATCTTATCCCCATTATGCTGTAGTCGCTCACGAGTACGAACTTATCGATATTGCGTTCGGTCCTGCGCGATATATGTTCCATGCCTGCCGCGTTATCTATGACAATATATCGGTAGGATTTTGTAACATCATTTAATACGCCGCGTAAGACAGTATTAACATAGCAATAACAACCGGGCCCTTCCGGTCTGCCCATTACCAGAAGATCGAAATTCTCCGCCTCTCCGATAGACTCCTGAACCTTCATTTCGATGAATCTGTCCTTGGACATGCCGGCGGGAAGAGCGTCTCTCTTCGCGGAGACTTCGTCTACAACGCCGACCATGGTCTCTTCTACCTTCACGCCGAGCATGTTTGCGAGCGTCGCGTTGGGGTCCGCGTCTACAGCCAAAAGACTGCCGAGTTTCTTTGAGGATATGTAATCGACAAAGAGGGCCGCGACTGTCGTTTTGCCTGTACCTCCTTTGCCGTTTACCGCTATCACTGTAGTCATTATGCCGCCTTTATGGATGCGAACCGATTGAGGTCCGTATGCGGGAAAAATAACGCCTTGACGTACTCATCCATATATCCCGGCTCTACGCTCAATTCAAGATAGGTCATCTTTCTCGCGATCTCCTCCGCCTTCTGAAACGCGTCGTAAGAGAGAAGTATCTCTCTTGAACCAACGAGAGAACTATTCCCTATAAATTTGAATCGCGACCTTTCCAGATCGGGCAAAAGTCCTATTGTGACCGCCTTTTCAATATCTAAATAGGTGCCAACCCCGCCAGCGATATAGAATCGCTTTACATCTTCAAACGCAAGATTAAGTTTTTTTAGAAGAGTCGCTGAGGCGCTGTATATCGCGGCCTTAGAGCGTTTTATATTCTCTATATCCTCTTCCGTTATCACTATGTCCTCGGCGATATCGGTGTCATCTTTGAACGCCAGGACGAATTCCATGCCGGTCTGTGTCTGGCGTATCCGTGATGACTTGAGCGCGCGGGAGATCTTGCCGTCCTTCTCCAATATCTTATGCAGGAATAATTCCGCGAGCGCGTCAATGTAGCCGGAGCCGCATATGCCTTTTGGTTTGGCTTTGCCTATCGTCTCCAAAACGACATGCTCCGGATCGTCGAGCCGTACCCTTTGAATTGCGCCGCTCGTGGCGCGCATGCCGCAACTCACGCCGCTTCCCTCGAACGCGGGACCCGCGGATGCCGCCGCTGAAATGAGCCATTCTTTATTGCCAATGACTATCTCGCCATTCGTCCCGACATCTATTAGAAGCGTTAGTTCTTCCTCTTCGCTCATCCCGCTCGCTACAACTCCCGCAACCACATCTCCTCCTACGTATGTCGAGACGCCGGGCACGCATGCCAATAGGCCTCTCGGATTTATTTTTATACCCGCTTCGGAGGCCCGAATCGTTGGGACAAAATTCGCCGTGGGGACATATGGCTCCACACGTATAAATCTCGGCTCCACTCTCAATAATAAATGTATCATCGTGGTATTGCCGGCGCACATGACGCCGTTGACATCGGTCAGGTTAACGTTATTTTGGACAATCAATTCCTTTATTATGTCATTCATGTTATCGATGACGGCGTGGTGAAGTTTGTCCAAACCGCCTTCTTCAGTAGCGTACACAATGCGAGTAATAACGTCGTCGCCGAATACCATCTGTCTATTATG
This sequence comes from Omnitrophica bacterium RIFCSPLOWO2_01_FULL_45_10, assembly GCA_001804165.1. Lineage (GTDB taxonomy): Bacteria > Omnitrophota > Gorgyraeia > 2-01-FULL-45-10 > 2-01-FULL-45-10 > 2-01-FULL-45-10-A. Next base: position 4,336 of record MHFL01000046.1, read on the forward strand.
AGTCGCCTTCGTGCCGAGCGCCTCTTTCGTATTAAGATTTACCAACTGAGCGACGACCGTCGTTGTTCCGATATCAAACGCTATGCCGTAATTCCTTCCGGACATATCGCCCGGCTCGATCGAGATTATCTCGGTTGTCTCGTTCCTTTTACCTAATAATACCGTCGCCTTCCAGTCGCTCTGGCGCAGAAGCGTGCCCAACCGCTTTATATTTGTGAGGCCTGTTTGCATAATCTTTATATCTTTTTTGCCCCTTATTTCGCGGTAAAGACGCTCAAGGTCGCTCACATTGTCGTTCAGCGTAGGCGGCGGGAGCTCAAGATACAACTTTGTCGCGAGGGGGCTGTGGGTAAAGACCTCTTTATATTCGGACGGCTCTAAGCCGTCTTTCTCCATATCCTCTGCCTGAGAATATATCCCTTTAAGACGTAAGAGTTTCGCGTCCTCTTCCTTTATCTTTTTGATATCGAGCCTTGAA
>MHFL01000046.1:4851-23910 GCA_001804165.1 Omnitrophica bacterium RIFCSPLOWO2_01_FULL_45_10
TCCCTGAATGGTCGTAAGACAGGCTAGGACGTACCCTTTTTTGCGTTCATCCTGGCTTATCCTGCCTGTCGGCTCTGTCCTGTAATTACCTTTGTCTATGACGACTTTACATCTGCCGCACACGCCATCGCCGCCGCAGGACGAGTTTATATATATACCCGATCTAATCGCGCAGGAAAGAAGTATCTCTCCCTTATCGGCCTCGACTTCTATATTATCCGGTTTGAATATAACCTTAAATTTTTCCATTTGTGTCATATGCGGTCAATCTGCCAAAATATCAATTGAAACAAAATATTTTACGCCGCCCTCCAACTTTTGAGAAACGCGGGCAGGGCCGAAGCCTCTCGCGGGCCCACCTGGACCGTCCAGCCGGAGAGTTCTTCAAGCTTGCCGCTTAGGACCGCGACGTATCCCGGGATTGCCACCTTTTTGTGAGAGACCTTCTCTTCTATGCCGCTTTTCTTTAATGCGCCCGCGATCCTTTCGGCTGTGAACTTTTCCGCGGCCCAAGCCGTGAGGACCGACATTCCCTCCGCGTCGCACGCAATTATGTATGTTGGAACCTTGCTCGATTCGACCTCGCCGCTCACGGTAAAATAGGTTATTGAGAAATTAGTCGTAACTATGACGGGCGACTCTTTTGTTACCTTTCCTATCTCGTAAATCTTCGGCTCGACCTGAACCGGCTTCTGCGGGTCGGTGTAGATGTCCTGCCTGGCGACAAGAAGCGGTAATACAGAATCTCTTTCGATATTTTTTAATATGACGATATTGGCATACCTCGTTACATATGATATGGCCTCTTCCATCTCTTCTTCGGCATTGTCAAATGTAGTAAATGCGATTAAGGGGTAACCGAGCGGCCGCGTATTTTTCTTTAAGGCGCTTCGTCTGGCGAGCGTGTAGAGTTGCATTCGTTTGGATAAGTTGGGTTCATCGAACAGCAGGACCATCTCCGATATGCCTTGAGACTTTGCCTTTTCAGTAGATGCCGCTATCTCTTCAAGGGTTTTTCCTTTAACGACAAGCGGCAGGTCGTTCTCTTTGGCTATGGCGGTTACCTTGTCTAATTCTGTCCCGGCGGACATAAGAAGAGGCCTTCTATCCTTGAGCAATTGAGCCGCTTCTTTCAGCGCATCGACACTATCGCTTATCAGGATTATATTTAACTTTGTGCCTTGGGCCGCTGTCTTGACAAGTTCGAGGAACTTAAATTTATCCTGCGAACGATTAGCGAGCGCGACGATGTCAACGTTGATTACCTGACCGACTCTTTCGAACTTTAATTCATTTATTTTCCCAAGCCGCGCATTTGCCTCATCGGGCTTGAGCGTATCTTCCATAATAAATCCTATTCCTGTAGGATGATAAAATTTCTGCTCATGCCTGAACATCACGACTTCATTGCCGATCTGGAGCGCATTTTCACCCCCGCCTATCGTAACGAGTTTCATGGGAGGCTGGCTCGCGCTTTCCAGGGATGCCTTCGCCTGCTCCGTCACGCGCGGGCAGACATCGAGCGAGACCTTCTTCTGCGCCAATGCCATTGCGAACGCCAGGCACGTCGCGTACCCGCATTCCTTGCAGTTTGTCTTCGGCAACAGTTTATATATATCTAATCCGGATAACGCCATTTGTTATATCTCCAATTCTCTTACATGATTGGCGGCAGGGAGAGCGCCGGATGGTTCACCTTCTTCAAATACTCCGCCAATGCGGCCGGATCCGTTGTTACTGTCTCGTCCGCTATTTTCCCCAAAAGGTCAGGCGCGCCGATCTCCTCACAGCGCTTCTTCAGTCTCTCGCTGAGCGCGTCTTTCAGCTCTTTCGTCATCCAGACAAGCCTCATCAATCCGCCTTCGGTCAGGACGAACTTCTTGCTTGTTAAATACAGCCGGCCCACTCCCATGAACCCCGGCGTCTGATTTCCTCCGCCGACCGAGCCGGCGAGGACCGTGAACTTCATCCCGCAAGGAGTCATCCCCGAGTAGCCGCGATTTACCACCATGAGGCCATTGGCCTCAGGCAGGACCGCGATTATGCATTCAAAGCACCCGCAGGATGTTGTAGGCGAGTCCATTATGGAGTACATGTTGAATCTTGAGATCGCCTTATTAGACTTTTCGTATATGTAGTCGTTGATACCTTTCCACTCGCCCTTTACGGTGTCAAGGCATTGCCCTTTCTTTACAGGCTCGTTTCCGCCCAACGGGTTTATCTCGGATGCGGCCTTGCCGTCCAACCAGTTATAGGCGCCGCACAAGCCTAACTTTTCCGGGCTTATTATGCATACGTGATTCGGCGCGTAAGATTGACAGAGCTTGCAGGAATAAAATACGTCCACGCTCTCGTCAGTCATGCCGGCAAGCCGCGCGTCCCGCTCATCATATGCCTTTTCGGCCTCAGGCAGTAATTTCTCCACATCTTCCAATTTTGTATAGATGGCCACCTGCGCCTTATCCACTATCGATGGAAATTCCTTCAATAGTTTAGAGTGTATTATCACCCCGAAATGTTTGAAGAGTAGGCCCGATTTCCTCGCCTCCTTACTGACGCGTATCCATACCATGTCGCGCTGGCCGGTATGCATTATGCCCATCGCCTCGCTTAAAAAAGTATGGAATCTCCTCTCGAGGACAGATTCGAAATCCGGCTGCATCTTTCTCCCCGCGACATCAACTATCATCGCGTACGAGGTCGAACCGCCTTCCGGCACTTTGTCGAGTTCGGGACCTATGACCTCTATCTTTCCGTTATTAACGTCCTCTGACTTGCGGAACCGCAAATACTCGAATGCCTTCGAGAATTTCCCGCCTATCTCGCATGCCGTCTGAGGCTTTCGAACGCGCTCTCCTTCAAACGCGGGCCCATACGGCACCGGTATGTCTATCTTTTCCATCGATAATTTTAGCCCGCGTATCTCTATCGCCTTATCGATCATCGTGTCGCGGCCTATAGGAGAGACGACATGCTCGTAGCGGCATATGCCCGTAGGTAAAATCTGGTCTATATCCGTATCGGCGACTACAGGAAATCCGAAATTGATGGCGCCTGCCGCTGTAGCGTGCTTCTCGTCATCTACGTCGCCTAACGCGAGGACGAAGGAATGCACCCTATCCTTGTTATAAAGAAGTATGTCCCTCGCCTCTTTTATCCCTTTAGGCGTGATGCCTCCGAACGTCATGGCCGCTCTTGCCGCGAAGTTGAGCGCATATATAGTCGATGCGACATCCTTGCCGTGCGGAACCAAAAATGTATCCCACCCCATTTGAACGCCTTCTTCGTGTAACTGCTCAGCGATGCACTTTCCATTGGTCTCGGCCGACATGAAGACAAGAATACGGCGCTCCTGGAGATCCCGCACGATCCTAACCGCTTCCTTATTTGTCGGCGCCGCCCCGACAATCGCCGCGAACCCGGGCATCCTGCCGTCTACGAGTTTTATACCCTGCTCGCGCAGGATCGCGTCCGTAGTGAAGCCCACCCAAAATTCATTCGTGGGTGTTATCGTATTTCCTAAAGAGTATTTTAGAACCTCGATGATCTCCTGCGCAAAGAGCGTAGCCATCCCCGCGTCAAGTGTCGGCCCTAAATACGGCAGCCAGACATTCTCCGAAGGAATCGGAGGCAGAAGCGATTCCGCGTATTTCAATATCTCCAAAAGGTCCTTCGCCTTCTGGGCCTTGATACCCAACATCGCGTAGGCGAACGGCAGGTAATAGTTGGTATCGGGGAACGCTACGGGCGAATCTATGCCTGATTCATCTATCGCCTTTGCGAGATCCTCTTTTGCCCTCGTGACGATCTTATGCGCCCCGCGTATCGCCTTAGTAGCTATTATCTTCGACATCTATTATTCCTCCACATGTACAAATTCAGGGCTGTTCTGAAATTTGCTTTGTCAAATTTCAAAATGGCCATCCTGAAATTTCACAGAGGAAATTTCAGGATTATATGTTAACCCGGCGTCTTCATATTCAGGCCTGACAAATTTCTTATGCTGCCTTCTTATAAGCGGCATCACCTTCCCGAAATCAAAATACTCATCGACGAGTATATCCTTAATGTCGCTTACATCTATTTTCTGCAGCGCCAAATGAAGCAGGATTCCATGCCGCGCCACGTCATTTATTAATACGCCGCCGACAATCCTGTTTCCTTTTAAAACAATCTTTCTATAAAGACGCCTATTAGTATCTATTGCTATTAATTCCTCATGCTTTACGCCTTTTGGCTTCACAGTCCCGAAAGACATTACCGCAAGATTGAAGAAATCGAGTGAGTTCATGCCATATGAACCTTCATACCTTGTTTCTTTGCCTGTCATATTGAGTCCTGCTATCTTACCCTGACGTATCGCTATGGGCCATATCTGATTCATGCCGCTTTTTTCTTCTAATATATCATAGGCTTCGGCAACGTCGCCGGCGGCATAAATGCCTTTCTTTTCAGTCTCTAATTTATCATCTACCAATATGCCGCCCGAAGTCTTGATCTTATTCTTTATGATATCGCAGTTGGCGCTGACACCTTTACCTATTATTATCAACTCGCACTCCAATCTATTGCCGTCATCCAATACCACTGAGGTGACCGAATCGCCGCCAATGATCTCTTTGGCCTCTACGCCGGTAGCGATCTCGATGCCGTTTGTCTCTAGGTGCTGTCTCATGATGTCAGCCGCCTCAATATCAAGCATCTGTGAGAATATGTGAGCGGACTTTACTATTGTATGGACTTTCACGCCTCGCTTCTTTAGCGCGTATGCGGCGCGCATCCCTATCAACCCGCCGCCCAAGACGCAGGCTGTCTTAACGCGAGAAAGCATCTTAAGCATCCCGTCCACATCCTCGATAGTCCTTAATACGAATACGCCCTTTTTATCGGCGCCGGGTATATCCACTGATTTGGCTGAAGCGCCGGTCGCGATCAGTAATTTGTCAAAAGTGACCTTTTTCTTAGCTGATGTAGAAAGCGCTTTATTCTTTATGTCGACATCTGTGACCGTGATCCCTAACAACGGCTCTACATTATATTTTGAATAATAATCCTCAGGCCTTATCCAAAGGATTTCCTTCGGATATTGGCCCGCAAGATAATAACTCAATAAACATCGAGAATACGGCCTGTGCGGCTCTTTGGAAATATTGATTATCTTGCCGGACTTATCGACTTTCCTTATCGATTCGATTGCCGAAAGCCCGGCGGCGGAATTTCCTATGATCGCATATATATTATTTTTTGCCATAACCCTTGTCTTTATCTTTTATGCGTTTACTAAATGTATCCCTCGTCTCGTATGAGAGCGTGTTTGTCGGACAGGCATCGACACATGCGGGACATTCTCTTTCCGGACACAAGTCGCATTTCACCGCTTTATTTTTATCATCCAAATCGCGCGATATGATGCCGAAGGGGCATGACATTATGCACATCCAGCAGCCAACACAACGCGAACGATCTATGTCGACCGTGCCTGTCTCGTCATTTTTGCTGATGCAGGAAGACATGCATGCCTCGACGCATGGCGGCTCATCGCAGTGCTGGCACGCTATAGAATGCGATATGCCTCTTCCAATGAAATGAACGAACGTGCGCCTCTTCGGCCTCGGCCTCTCCAGCATCGCTAAGAATAGGTCCTTCGTCGTAGAGTGCTCAACCGCGCACGCGATTTCGCACGTCCTGCACGCGATGCACTTAGTTACATCGCAAAATATCTTCTTCGCTGATTCCACTAACTGCCTCCGGAAATTTTTTACGGATCTTCCGAACCTAAACCTAAGTTATGTTCGCACAAGTATGCTAAATAGCTTACAGGAAAAATGTTCCCTTTCGCTCTGCTTCAAGGTCGGTCTTTTGCTCAGTCGAAAAAGGGGAAGCTGCGGAACTCGGCCGCTTGTAAGCGGCCTCATACATCCTCGCTTCTTTTAATATCAAAACCTTGTTATATATAACCCTTTTTCTCCTTCACAAAAGACCTAACATTTTCATTGTGCTCACATAACTTAGGTTTAGGTTTGCTTGTTTTCTATACTTTTAGTAAAATTTTTCGGCTTCTCGAGATGGCGGAACTTTTGGGTGTTGCTGAAGCGACTGTCTCAAAATTTTGATACCTTATGGCCATTTAGAAAGGCTATCGACCCCGCCCTTTTGTAAAAAGGGCGGGGCGATTGCCATCAAAATTTTGGCACAGCAAATTTGGATGCCTAATCCAAATTTGCGACAAGCGGAAGCAATGCCCAAAAGTAAACGCCTAAGTGTTGTGCCGAAAAATTTCACCTCTACTATACCCCAACCGGAAACGCCTGTTTATTCAGCATTGGCTGAAGTTTCAGCGCCTTGCGCTTCTTATCGATGTGCGCGAGCATGGCGTGAGCGGCGTCTATCGGGTTTTCGATAAAGGCCCATTTGCCGCCAACGGTCTGCTCGAGATCCTTTGTTATATAATCAGTTAATGCTTGACTACCCGTAACACGCATGGGGGTTCCGAACACGACCAACGCGCCTGAGGCAACGAAGTACCAACCGATCGCCATTGCTTTTTCGGCCATCCACTCTAACGCCGCGCCCGCAATAGGCAATTCGTCAAGACTTGTGCCAATACCGCCCTCTTTCACCATCTCACAACACGCTATTAATATCCTTGTATTGTCGACGCATGAGCCGGCGTGAAGCACGGGCGGTATCCCGACCGCCTTACAGACCTCTTTTAAGCCATCGCCTGCCATCTCATACGCTGTCTCGGGCCGCAATAGCCCTTCCTTCCCGCATTCTATTGCCGCGCATCCTGTCTGCACAACCAAACAATCGTTCTTGATCAATTCCTTAACCAACGCGACGTGATAAGCGCCGCTTCCCATCTTAGGATTGTCGCAGCCAACAACTCCGGCAACGCCCCTTATCCTTCCGTTAATTATATTTTCATTGAGAGGTTTATAAGAGCCCCTGAATCTGCCTCCCAGATGATAGAATATGTTCTCCGCCGTAAATCCGGCAACCAGTTCCATCGACTCTTTCGGAATATTCACTCTTGAGCGGTCGCGCCTTTTATAATTTTCAACCGCGAGTTTTATTATTTCCTTAGCGGTATCCAATGCCTTATCCTCGTGAAACGCAATCCCCTCGACCCCGGGAATGGCCGCCTTCGGCGATGTGGATATCACTTTAGTGTGAAAATGCTTTGCCGCCTGCGCTACGCCGGGCATTATGCATTGTATATCTACGACCATCAGCTCGATGGCGCCGGTCAGGATCGCCAACTCCTGCTGTAAGAAATTTCCGGCGACCGGCAGTCCACGCCGCACCAATATCTCATTGGCGGTACAGCAGATACCGGCGACATTTATCCCTTTCGCGCCTTCGGACTTCGCCAACTCCAATAGCTCCTTATCCTGCGCGGCCGTTACTATGACGTCTGAGAGGGTCGGCTCATGGCCATGTATGATGATATTGACCTCGTCCTCTTTAAGAACTCCAAGGTTGGCCCTCGCCCTGATGGGCTGTGGCGAGCCGAAAAGGATGTCAGAGAGTTCTGTCGCTATCATCGAGCCGCCCCAACCATCCGCAAGCGCGACACGCATCGTCGTCTGGACCAAGTTCTTATAATCCTGATCCATGCCTTCATGAGTCCTTGAAAGAGTCTCAACGACTTCTCTATCGATGCCTCTCGGCGTTATATTCATGCTTCGCCAGATATCCTGTTGTTTTTTTGGGGCGCGCTTTGTTAATATCAATTCGCCTTCCTGCTTGCCGAATTCCTCAAGGACCTTCTCACCCAATTGTCTCGCGATATCTATCTCTTTTTTATCCTTGATATCAATTCCGAATTCGCCCGCTATTATCTTAAGTTTGATTGGGTCCCGAATAGAGTATCCCTGGGTCTGGCCTTTCCCAAGCGCGATTAATGTCAACGCAAGGTCTCGCGCATGGTCAGAGTGAGACGCGCTGCCTGCAGCGGTCGCGCGGGCCATGTCTCTGGCCGCAATTGTGTCGGCCGTGGCGCCGCACGCCCCTTTGCTCGGCCCTTCTCCGAATGGATCGATTCTGCACGGGCCCATGTTGCACATGCGGCAGCATATCCCGAGCATCCCGAACCCGCACTGCGGTTGTTGGGCTTCGAACCTATCCCATACGGTATCGATCCCGGCTTTCTTTGCCGCTGCAAGAACCTTTATATTCGCCTTATCCTGTAACTTTTTTCTGCTCATCGCTTGACTCCATTTTCGTTAAACTCTTGAGAATTTTATCAACCTCTAAAAGAATGCCTGCGTCGTGAGGCAAATCCATAATCGAACCGCCCTTATCTATTCTATTCATATCCTGGTAAAATGAAACCGTCCCCAGGATGGTGCCTTCGCCCAATTTTTTAATAATAAAATCTTCGTCCTGCTTCGTCTTTATCTTATTTCCGATGAATCGGGTATTCATCTTTAAATCCTGAGCTAATCTCTTTATGCGGCCGGCTGTCTCTATGCTCGTGAGCGTGGGCTCGACAACAATCACGAGGCAATCCATTGAGCCGGCAGTCGACCTTCCCAAATGCTCTATGCCTGCCTCCATATCCATCACGATATCCTCTTTTTCATTAAGCACAAGATGCTTCAATAGTTCTCTTAAAAATGTGCTTTCAGGACAGACACAACCTGATCCCCCCGCATCCACAGTTCCCATCACAATAAGATTTACGTTATTCCTCTTCCGCATGAACTTCTCAGGGATATCATCAATCCTCGGATTCAATTTGTAGAACGAACCTGGTACGGGCCCAGGGGTTATATCAGGTTTTATCTCCATACGGTCGTATATCAAGTCCCTCATCTCTACAATCGGCTTAATGGCGCTCCCATTTGGAATGCCTAAGACATTGGCCAAGTTCGAATTCGGATCGGCGTCAACAGCAAGGACCTTTCTATGCCTTGCCAAGAGCGTAATCATAGCGCCTGCAAGCGTCGTCTTTCCCGTCCCGCCTTTACCCGCAAATGCTATCTTCATCTTTATAGACCTGCCGCGTCCAAAACTAACGGCACCTTTTTATCCCATCCTATCGGCATGATATGGATGCCCCGACACAAAGGTTTTAACTCTTTGATAAGTCTTGCGGCTATCTCGATGGATTCTTTAGATTTATCCTTGGTCTCTTCCATCTCTTTTATCAAATTATCGGGAACGTACACGCCTGCTACGTTCTTATTCATAAACTTGGCCATCCCGGCGGATTTCAATAAAACGATTCCGGCCATAACGGTTGTTTTAATATCGTTCTTCTTCATTTCTTCCAAAAAGAGCTTGAATTTCTCAACCTCATACACGGCCTGCGTCTGAAAGAACTGCGCGCCTGCCTTGACCTTCAAAGACATTTTTATAATCTCCGGCTCCAACGGATCCGCGCCCGGATTGACCACTGCTCCTATGCAAAATTTTGGCGTTCCCTTTAGCGGATTTCCCTTCATGTCTTTGCCTTCCTGAAGCGTCCGCGCTACCTCTATCAACTGAACAGAGCCGAGATCGAATACGGGTTTTGCCTCGGGGTGATCGCCTAAAGTCGGATAATCCCCCGTCAATAGAAGGGCGTTCTCGATACCAAGCGCAGCCGCTGACAGCAGGTCCGATTGTAATGCGAGTCGATTTCTGTCTCGGCATGTTAATTGAAATATCGCTTCGATGCCCCTTTCTTTCAAAAGACGGCACACCGCTAGCGAGCCGATTCGCATAACCGAACTCTGTAGATCCGTTACATTTATAGCGTCTACTCTATTCTTTATGAGTTCAGCGTCTTCCAGCGTCTCTTTAAGGTCGATCCCTTTAGGCGGGCCGATCTCGCTTGTAATTAGGAATTTGCCCTGTTTGATCTTTTCACAGAAAGTCATATTTCACCGTCCGCGTTGCAGTTTAAACGCCTCGACCGTGTTTCGCATCAGCATCGTTACCGTCAGCGGCCCGACCCCGCCTGGAACCGGGGTGATGTAACTTGCCCTTTGAGCCGCCTTCTCAAATTCGACATCGCCGACGATCTTTTCTCCGACTCTATTTATGCCTACATCGATCACCACCGCACCCTCTTTTACCCATTCGCCCTGTATTATCCCCGGCCTTCCTACCGCGACAACTAAAATCTCAGCCCTCTTCACATGGGTCGGTAGATACCCTCTCTGCCCAGTCGCAATGTGACAGGTCGTCGTGGTCGCGAACTTGTCCAATAGAAGCAGGCTTACCGGTTTCCCGACTATCTCGCTGTGACCCACTATCACAGCTTCTTTGCCGTATAAATCCACGCCTGTCGACTTTATCAACTCCATTACCGCCAGTGCGGTGCAGGAGCCTATCCTCATCTTGCCAAAAATCGCCTGGCCGACATTTTCCGGATGCATGCCTTCGACATCCTTTAACGGGTTAATGTGTATCGGCATGTCTTTGGCATTTATCTGGTTCGGGAGAGGCAGTTGCAGTAATATCCCCGTAATGCTCTTTTCGGAATTTAGTTTCTCGATATAATCTATAAGTTCTTTTTCGCTCGTAGATGCGGGAAGCGGATGCTCCTGGAATCCGATATCTATATCCTTCGCGAACTTTTTCTGTGACTTCAAATATATGGCGGCTGACGAATTCTCCCCTACCTGAATGGTCGCAAGAGTTGGCGCAGTGTTAAATCGGGACTTTATTCCCATGACCTCTTCTTTAAGCTGAGACTTGATCTTCTCCGCTATGGGCCTTCCTTCCAACAGTATCGCCGGCATCAGATTCTCCCTTTCACTTTGCAATTACCTCTTCACATATTTCCAAAATCTCATCCTTCAATTTCGGCATCTCAGTTTCTAGTGGGAATAACGCATCATGGATGCGCTCGACATATTCAAGATCCTTGATGTACTTAAGGTTTATATATACATTGAACTTCGCCGCGAAAAATGCCCCTTCGAGCAAAATAGCCGCGGCCGCGGTATCGGTGATGAGATTTACATTGCCAATTTTTGCGAGAGTTTTGCATAATTTTAAACAAACGCTGGTTATCTTACAAATTTCAAAGACAGGGTTTGTCGCTTCTTTGTAAACCTCATCGAGTTTTGTCGCATTCTCTCTGCATTCTTTTATGCCTTTCGATAATTTCTTATATGCCTCGACATCTTTATCTATTAAATCGCGCAATTCTAATGAGAATTTCGATAACTTGGTAATGAGGTCCGCCGCTTCACCCTCAACATCTTTATATTTTGGATTTCCGATGGTGAAATTCGCGGCCATCATCATCAGACTTACGCCTAATGATGCCGCAAGAGCGGCGGCGCTGCCGCCGCCGGGTGTGGGTGACCTTGCCGCGAGGTCATCTAAATATTTACGCAACGGCTCGTTAATATACATTCTTCCTCTTACGATAATCCTACTATATTTCCCTTTGAATCTATGTCGATATGCTCCCCGGCAGGATGAGACGGAAGGCTCGGCATAGTTCGCATCTCACCGCATAAGGCATACAAAAATCCCGCGCCTACCGATGGCTTTATGTCCCTGATCGGCAGCGCGAAATCTCTGGGCCTGCCTTTCAAATTTGGGTCATGCGAGAGAGACAGATGTGTCTTCGCCATGCAGATAGGCAGTTTATCGTAACCCAATTTCTCATAGAGCGCTATGTTCTCATCGGCTAATTGTTCATACCGGACGCCGCTCGCGCCGTAAATCCTCTTCGCAATCGTCTCTATCTTTTCCTTAATGGGCGCTTCTTGAGGATATAAAAACTTAAAATTACTCTTACAGCCGGCCGCACGCACCACCGCCTTTGCCAGATCAACCCCGCCTTTAGACCCATGTTTGTGAACTTCGCTTACGACGCAGTCAAAGGCGCCGTCCTTCAAAGCGATACTCTTCACGAGATCTATCTCTTTTGTGGAATCCGTATCAAATCTATTAATAGCGACGACACAAGGAATGCCGAATATTTTTATATTCTCTATCTGTTTCTCTAAATTCGAACATCCTGCCTCGACCGCCTCCAGATCTTCCTTTACGAGGCCCTTATCGAGCGGCTTTCCCGCCACGACTGTGAACCTTCCCGAATGCATCTTGAGCGCTCGAATCGAACATACCAGCACTGCCGCATCGGGCCTTAGCCCGCTATACCTGCATTTTATATCGAAGAATTTTTCCGCTCCGCAATCAGCGCCGAAACCCGATTCCGTCACCACGAAATCCGCGAGGTGAATCGCGATCTTATCCGCTAATATTGAACTGTTCCCGTGCGCGATGTTCGCGAATGGGCCCGCATGAACAAAGCAGGCCGTATTGTCCAATGTCTGAAGCAAGTTTGGCTTTATAGCTTCCCTTAAAAGAGCGGTCATCGCGCCGGCCACTTTTAAATCTTCGCATGTCACGGGCCGGCCGTCTTTCGACAGCGCCACGACTACCCTTGAAATCCTCTTTCTCAAATCGGCAATAGACGTCGTGAGAGCGAGTATAGCCATTATCTCGCTCGCGACGGTTATGTCGAACCCCGTATCGCGCTCAATGCCGTTTTCGCCGCCGCCTAAGCCAATCTTTATATTTCTTAATGACCTGTCGCTGACATCGACAACCCGGCGCCAGAATATCTTATTTAAATCTATATTTAATTTATTCTTTCTAAAGATGTGATTGTCCAAAAATGCGGCGCATAGATTGTGGGCCAAACCAACCGCGTGGACATCTCCTGTAAGATGGAGGTTTAACTCCTCCATGGGAATAACCTGAGAATATCCGCCTCCGGCCGCCCCGCCTTTTATGCCGAAGACAGGACCTAAGGATGGCTGCCTTATGACTGTGACCGCCTTCCTCCCTATCCGATTCAGGGCCATCCCAAGGCCTATTGTCGTAACGGTCTTTCCTTCGCCAAGGGGGGTAGGAGTTATGGCGGTAACATCGATATATTTGCCTGGTCTTCTTGAGGCGGTCTTTTCTAAAATGTCTAACGAGACCTTCGCTTTGAACCGGCCGTAAAACTCAAGATGTTTCTCAGTTATCCCTAGATTTTTGGCGATTGCGGCGATCGGCTTCGGTCTGGCCTTTTGCGCAATCTCTAAATCTTTCAGCATATTATGCGATTATTATTTCAAGAGAATAAATTTTCTATTTGTAATTATTTTAATATAATAAGATACTTGAGTCAATACAATATTGAGTCTTTGACGGGTTGAAAACTAAAGCGGTGGATCGGGGATGGGCCGTGATTTTTGAGCGCTAACTTATGGGCCTTGGTGGCATATCCTTTATGTCGCGCGAATCCGTAGCGAGGATACGCCAAATCGTAATTTATCATTAGATTGTCTCTCGTGACCTTGGCTATTATGGAGGCCGCGGCTATGGACAAACTCTTGGAGTCCCCCATTACTATGGCTTCAGTTGGAGAGGCGCTCTTTAATTTTACCCTGCCGTCTATGAGGATATAATCGGGGAGAACCCCCAAATTTGATAGGGCCAGTTCCATCGCCTTTATTGTGGCGGCATGGATGTTTATTTCATCTATGATTTTCTCATCGACTATGCCAACGCCGAAGACGGCATTTTTGATTATTTCTCGGTAGGCCCTTAATCTCTTCTCCGGGGACAATTGCTTGGAATCGTTAATCTCTTCTTTGAAATGGCGCTTCTTCAATATTACCGCGGCGGCAACAACCGGACCTGCCAGCGGGCCGCAACCTGCCTCATCAACTCCGGCTATTCTAAAATAGCCAAGTCTATTTAGCCGGTTCTCGTGGAGGAGTAGTCTCCTCCGGCACGGCCGCTTGTGGCGTTTCCGAAGCCGCCTCTTCATGCGCGATCTTCTCTTCAACTCGCGACTCTTTCCCTAATTTTCTTTTTAGATAATACAGTTTGGCCCTTCTCACCGAACCCTTTTTAACGACCGCTATATTATCGATCGATGGCGAGTGAATAGGGAAAACCGCCTCTACGCCTTCGCCATAGGATATCTTTCTTACCGTGAAGGTCTCGCCTAAGCTTGAGCCGGCGCGGGCAATGACCGTGCCTTCGAACGCCTGAAGCCGCCCTTTCCCCTCTTCCACTATTTTCAACTGCACACTGACCGTGTCGCCTATATCAAATTTTGGTATGTCCTTCTTGAGATACTTCGACTCAATTAATTTAATATGTTTTTCCATGTTTAGTTCCTTTTTTTATTATTAAATCGGGCCTTCGTTCCCGCGTTCTCTTCAGCGATTCCTTTAACCGCCATTCCGCTATTTTCTTATGATCACCGCTTAATAAAATACGAGGCGCTTTCATTCCCATGAATACTTCCGGTCTTGTATATTGAGGGTATTCCAACAGCCTATTTTCGAAAGTTTCAAATCTTAACGATTCCTGTGAGCCCAAGACACCGGGTTTGAGTCTCGCAACGGCATCTATCAGAACAAGCGCCGGTATCTCGCCGCATGTCAGGATATAATCGCCTATCGAAACTTCTTCGTCGACTAGACTCCTTATCCGCTCATCAACACCTTCGTAGTGGCCGCAGATTAGGATCAATCTTCTTTCTTTAGATAATTTTTTTACTACGATTTGGTTAAGTTTTTTACCTTGTGGTGTTAATAAAATAATTCGCATATGGTCTTTGGTCTTTGGTCTACGGTCTACGGTCTTTTTCAATAGCCCTAAACTTTTGAGTGCTCGATATACCGGATCAACCTTCATCACCATCCCAGCGCCTCCGCCGAATGGTTTGTCGTCCGCCGAACGGTGCGCGTCAAACGTCCAGTCTCTCAGGTTGTGAATCCTGAACTTAAGCGCGCCCTTGTCTTGCGCGCGCCTCAACATCGATTCATTCAGCACGCTATCAAACATTTTTGGGAATAATGTTAGAATGTCAATTCTCATAAAGTGAACAGCCGCAAGTTATGCTGTTTTAATCCCTTGTTTCTTAAGAAGTGTTTTAACTATCGCCGATGGCACGGCTCCCACTCCAAGCCAATACTCCGCCCTATCTTTATTGACCTTCACGTTCGCAGGTTCGGTCTTAGGGTCATAATACCCGATTGTCTCCAGCGGCCGCCCGTCCCGAGGCTTCCTTTTGTCCGTCACCACAATGCGATGGAACGGCTTCTTCAGCGTTCCGAATCTTTTCAATCTAATTACTGCCGGCATCTTTACCTCCTGTTATATCCATGTTAGCATAAAGTCCAAAGCGAAAAGTGCAAAGTTAAAACTAAAAACTTAAAGCTTTAAGTCTAACACTTTAGTTTTGCGCTTTGCGCTTTACGTTTTGCGTTTACTTCTCCTTCTCCCTCCACACCCTCGCGCCTAACTTTGTCAGTTTATCTTCCAACTTCTCATAACCCCTGTCTAAATGATAGACCCTGTTGATCTCTGTCCTGTTCCTCGCTACGAGACCCGCCAGAACAAGGGCCGCGGATGCTCTCAGGTCCGAGGCCATCACAGGCGCGCCGCTTAAATATTTTACGCCTTTCACTATAGCATTTGGCCCCTCCAGGATTATATCAGCGCCCATCCTCGCCAACTCGCTTATATGTATGAAACGCTCAGGATATATCTTCTCCGTTATCACGCTTATCCCCTCAGTTACCGCCATCAGGCTCATGAATTGCGCCTGCATATCTGTCGGAAAACCGGGATACGGAAGCGTCGTTATGGTGACGGGCCTTAATTTTTTTATGAATCTCGCCCTGAAACCCCCTGTTGACTCGCTTATATCGAGGCCCGACTCGGTGAGTTTATCTACCAATGCCACTACGTGCTCAAGGCGGGCTCCCTTTAAACGAAGATCGCCCTTTGTAATTGCCGCCGCGAGCATATATGTGCCGGCCTCGATCCTATCGGCTATTACATAATGCTCCGCGCCGTGAAGCCGCTTTACGCCTTCGATGATTATCCTGTGAGTCGAGTGACCCTTTATTTTCGCGCCCATCTTGAGTAAAAATTCCGCGAGGTCCACTACTTCCGGTTCGCATGCCGCGTTCTCTATCACCGTGACGCCATTCGCCAGCGTTGCGGCCATCATCGTATTCGCGGTCGCGAGAACGCTTGTGCCGAAATGCCCGCCTAAATAAACGTTTCCTCCGCGCAAGCCTTTGGCGTCCGCTATGATATAACCTTTTTCAACCTTCACCTTGACGCCAAGGGCCTTAATACCTTTCATGTGAAGGTCGATGGGCCTTGGTCCTATAATGCATCCTCCCGGAAATGAGACTTCCGCGAACCTCTGTTTAGCCAGAAGGGGACCGAGCACACAGATGGAAGCTCGCATGGTGCTGACAAGATCGTACGGCGCTTTCCATTTTTTATATCCTTTCGGCTCAACTATGACTTCATCGCCGTCCTGCTCAACCTTCACCCCCAAGTTTCTAATTATCTTGAGCATGGTCGACATATCTCTTAAAGCGGGGACATTTCTGATAATAGACTTATCATCCGATAGAAGCGTCGCTGCCAATATCGGGAGGGCCGCGTTCTTCGCTCCGCTTATCGACACAGCGCCTACGAGCCTCTGCCCGCCTTCTATAATTAGTTTATCCATCGCGACATTATAACCCTACCGATCCCGTTCCGGTCTTTTCTTATTTTCAATACCTTTAATGATTCGGTCCTATCTATTATTTTTCTGATTTCCGCCGCCTGACCAAAACCTATCTCCATAATTAAATAGCCGCCGCCCCTCAAATGGCTCTCTGCGTCCTTTATTATCCTTCTATAAAAATCAAGGCCGTCCTCTCCGCCATAAAGCGCCGCCATCGGCTCCATCAAGACCTCTCTCCCGATGTCTCTAAATTCGTATCGCGCGATGTAAGGCGGATTCGATACGATTATGTCAAATTTGCCTTCTACATTTTCGAACAGGTCGCTTCTTACAAATTCTATTATATCATTTACCCCATGCCGCGCGGCGTTTCTTTTGGCGACATCCAAGGTATCTTGAGATATATCAGAGGCGACTATTTTACAATCAGGCATGTTCTTTGTCAATCCTTCGACTTCGCTCAGGATTGATGGTGAGCGGAGTCGAACCATCAAAGATATTGCGATATTGCCGGACCCTGTGCAAAGATCTAGTATCCGCGGACTCTGCACCATGCACCCTGTACTCTGCACAAGACTCACGACCTCGTCGACCAGCATTTCCGTCTCCGGCCGCGGTATGAAAACATTTTCGTTGACCATAAAATCCAATCCAAAAAATTCCTGCTTACCCATGATATATTGAATTGGCGTATAAGGCGCTATTGTTTTCATATTACCCCGCCCTTGCCTCAAGTTTTAATCTCTTATCCTCGCGCCTTAATGCCTGTATCATATCGTCGAGTTCGCCTTCCAAAACCTCTTCCAGATTATGCACAGCCAGCCCTATCCTGTGGTCGGTCAGGCGCCTATCAGGAAAATTGTACGTGCGTATCTTCTCTGAGCGGTCGCCCGTCCCGACTTGGATACGCCTGGCCCGAGACATCTTGGATTCCTGCTCATCCTTCTTCGCATCGAAGAGTCTCGCCCTAAGCACCCTTAGGGCCTTTGCCTTATTTTTAAGTTGGGAACGCTCGTCCTGACAGGTAACAACCATGCCGGTTGGAATGTGCGTTATGCGCACAGCGGAATCGGTTCGGTTCACTCCCTGGCCGCCCTTACCGCTGGCCCTAAAAACATCTATTCTCAAATCATCGGGCTTGATGTCAATCTCAACGTCTTCTGCCTCAGGCAGAACGGCAACTGTCGCTGCGGAAGTATGTATCCTGCCGCTTGCCTCTGTAATGGGTACGCGCTGAACCCGGTGCGTGCCGCTTTCATATTTAAGCCGTTCATACGCGCCCTTCCCGGAGATGGAAATTATGACCTCCTTGTATCCGCCCTTTTCCGTAATGCTTGAAGCAATGAGTTCTACTTTCCATCCTTTCTTTTGAGCGTATTTCGAATACATGCGCAAAAGGTCGGCGGCGAAGAGGCTCGCCTCTAAACCCCCGGTCCCGGCCCTTATCTCCATTATTATGTTTCTAGAGATACCTGCCTCCTCATCTAAGAGTATCTCCTCCAATCTCGACTCAACATCTTTTATTTTAAATTCCAAATTTCGCTTCTCTTCCTCAGCGAGCAATAAAAATTCCGCGTCTTGAGACTTTTCGGCCAATACCCTATCCATGTCCTTTAGGTCATTTGAAATCTTAAGATATTCGTTATACTTATTGATTAAAGGAGTTAATCCCGCCAATTCCTTGGCTAAGGAGCGGTACTCAACAGGATTCGCAATGACCTTTGGGTCGGCAAGAGATACCTGCAATTCCTCGAAGCGTTTCTTCTTTTTTTCAATTATCTTATCAAGCATAACAAAACATTAAGATGCCCCTCGGTCGTTCTCATCTTCCTTTTTCTCTTCTATCTTTTCCGGCTCTTTCGCGTCCGGTTCGATGGTTTTAGAGACTTTTGCCGGTTTCGGTTTTGTCTTACCGGCATACCTCTTTGTGAAGCGCTCAACCCTTCCGGCTGAATCTATTAATTTTTGCTTGCCGGTGAAAAAGGGATGGCATTTTGAGCATATGTCGACATGAATATTTTGCCTCGTCGAGCGCGTATGTATCACTTCGCCGCAAACGCAAACTATCGTCGTCTCTTTGTACTCGGGGTGAATCTTGTCTTTCATTTTTTCCTCCTATTTCTGATTTAGAGTCATCAAAAACTCGGCATTCGTCTTCGACTTCGACAACTTTTCTATCAATAACTGCATCGCCTCATCCGAATTCAACTCGTTAAGAACCTTTCTCACGAGCCAGATGCGTTTTAATTCATCTTCATGGACAAGGAGCTCTTCTTTGCGCGTATTAGAGCGTTTAATATCGATGGCCGGATAGATCCTTTTCTGGAACAGATTCCTGTCAAGTTGAAGTTCCATGTTCCCTGTTCCCTTGAACTCCTCAAATATCACCTCATCCATCCTTGAGCCCGTGTCTACAAGCGCCGTTGCGATTATTGTGAGACTGCCCCCCTCCTCAATATTCCTGGCAGCGCCGAAGAACCTCTTGGGTTTCTGCAGGGCGTTGGAGTCGACCCCGCCTGATAATATCTTGCCGGAATGCGGGACAACGGTATTGTAGGCCC
>MHFL01000046.1:23927-31963 GCA_001804165.1 Omnitrophica bacterium RIFCSPLOWO2_01_FULL_45_10
CACGTCCTTCTTCGCCTCGACCAGCCGCTTCGCCTTTTCCAGGACAATCTCGGCAACCTGAATGTGCCGTTCCGCCGGCTCATCGAATGTTGAGCTTATTACTTCGCCTTTAACGGATCGCTGCATATCAGTGACCTCTTCCGGCCGTTCATCTATGAGGAGGACTATCAACATAACTTCGGGATAATTTGTCGTTACCGCGTTAGCGAATTTCTGAAGGAGCACGGTTTTGCCGCTGTAAGGCGCGGCAACGATGAGGCCGCGCTGGCCCTTCCCCACGGGTGTCAGGAGGTCCATAATCCTCATCGATGCCTCTTCCGGCTTGGTCTCCAAAAGGAAACGCTCGTTAGGATAAAGTGGGGTGAGGTTATCGAAGAGCGTTTTCTCCTTCGCGCCTTCGGGATTTTCAAAATTTACGGCCTCTACTTTTAGAAGAGCAAAATAGCGCTCTCCCTCCTTCGGCGGCCTTATCTGCCCGCTCACCGTATCCCCTGTCCTCAGGTTGAATTTTCTTATCTGGGACGGTGAAACGTATATGTCGTCCGGGCCCGGTAGATAATTGTAATCAGGGCTCCTCAAGAATCCGAATCCGTCCGGAAGTATCTCCAAGACGCCCTCACCGAAGATGAGGCCTTCTTTTTCCGTCCTCGCCTGCAGTATCCTGAATATAAGGTCCTGTTTCTTCAGTCCGCTTATCCCATTGACGTGCAGGTCCTTGGCTAACTTCGTCAACTCCGCAATGCTCATTCCTTTAAGTTCCGCTATTTCCATAACTTCCTCCGTATCTCCTTTACCTGTTTTATAGTATCTGATTTATTACAGTCATTATCGATCACAAAATCCGCTAACTTTATCTTTTTTTCTAACGGCATCTGGCTTTTGATACGCCTCAAAGCCTCTTTTCTGTTTATGCCGAATTTTTTTGTCGTTCGCTTGAATTGATTTTCTAGCGAAGCCTTGACGACAATCAACTTATCTATAATACCGAATAGATCCGCCTCAATCAAAAGCGGAGCGTCTATCAAAATTTCCGAGGCGCCTTCGGCTTTCGCCTCTTGAATCTTCTTCTTTATAATTTTTATTATACTCGGATGGATAATATGATTGAGTTTATCGATTTTCTTTTTATTACCAAAAACAAGAAAGGCCAGTTTTTTTCTATCAATATTATCCTTTCTATCCAAAATATCCGGGCCGAAAGTTCCGATAAGTTGGTTGTACTCCTTCGTGGGCTTCTTCAATAGTGAATGCGCAATTTTGTCAGCATCGATAACCTTGGCGCCGAGCGATTTGAATATTGACGCCACAAAACTCTTTCCAGTGCCGAAAGAGCCCGTTAATCCTATGACGATCATTGAAGAATCTTTTTATAAAGTTTCACGTATTCTTCCGCGGACTTCTCCCATGAAAAATCAAGCGCCATGACCTTTTTTACCAACTTCGCCCATTTCTGTTTGTCTTTATGCGCGTCTAATGCCCTCTTAATAGCGGCCAGCAATTCCTGAGGTTTATATTCCTCGAATGTGAATCCGTTGCCGCCGCCGGTCTTGGGATCGAATTCCGAGACAGTATCTTTTAAGCCCCCTGTCTGCCTTACAACCGGTATCGTCCCGTATTTAAAACTTATCATTTGAGAAAGGCCGCAGGGTTCGAACTTGGATGGTATGAGAAATATATCGCTTCCAGCGTATATCTTCTGAGCCAAGACAGCGTCAAACTTTAAGTTAATTGACGCGTTCTTCTTATGAGTCTTCGCGACTTTTTCGAAAATGGCATGGTATTTTTGCTCACCCGTTCCCAAAAGTATGAACTGCGTCTTCATGTTCAGCGCTTCGCTAATCACCCTGCTGACAAGATCAAACCCTTTCTGATCGACCAACCGCGAGACCACTCCGATTAAGGGGATATCGCGGCCAACCTCGATACCTGACTCTTTCTGAAGCATCTCTTTATTCACGTATTTGTCTTCCATGGTCTGAACGGAGTATTTTTTAAATATTTTATCGTCCTTCTCGGGGCTCCATGCCTCGTAATCTATGCCGTTCAGGATGCCGTATAGGGCGGCCTCTCTTGATTTCAAAACTCCTTCCATGCCGCAGCCGAATTTCGGCGTGAGCATCTCTTTAGCGTAGGTCTGGCTCACAGTGCTAACAGCATCGGCATAGACTATTCCCGCCTTCATCAGATTCACTTTGCCATAAAATTCGAAATAGTTTACGTGAAAGAGCGCCCAATCGAGCCCAATCTTTGGAAACTCATCCTTATCGAATAGTCCCTGATACGCCAGATTATGAATGGTAAAGAGTACGCGCGTCTTCGCGAAGAACGGGTCGTATTTATAAATCGTATTCAAGTAAACGGGGACCAGCGCGGTCTGCCAGTCGTTGCAGTGAATTATGTCCGGCGCGAACAATTCACGCTTGCACGTTTCGAGAATCTTTTTAGAAAAGAAAGAGAACCTGTCGAGATTATCTTTGTAATCGCCGAATTTGTCGCCGTAGAGCTCTTGCCTGTCGAAATAGCCGTCATTCCTTATAAAATATACCTTTACATCCCTCGCGAGCGAAGACTGGTCCTCTTTTACTTTTATACGGTATCTCGGCATGATTACTCTCACATCCATCCCCACTTCTTCCAAGGCGAGCGGCAGGCTGCCGGCGACGTCCGCCAATCCGCCTGTTTTCGCGAACGGCACAACCTCGCTGGATGCGAATAGAATTTTTAGTTTATCCATGTTACCTCCTAATCTTCAACCGTGCACCGGCTCCAACTCCAACCAGTTCCTTCCCGCTCCTATATGCGCCTCTATGGGAACTTTAAGGTTCGCTATTTTTTCCATACCATTTTTGACAATGCGGCATATCTTTTTAAGTTCCTTTTTTGGCGCGTCGAAGACCAATTCATCGTGCACCTGAAGTATCATCTTGGATCCCAATCCTTCATCGCCGAGCCGCTTATGTACCTCAATCATGGCAACTTTTATTATATCGGCGGCGGAGCCCTGGATCGGCGTATTTATCGCCGTGCGCTCGGCGAATTGCCGCATTCGGATGTCTGGACTGTTGATTTCGGGTATATACCGCCTCCTACCTAGAATGGTGGTGACGTAGCCGTTAACCCTCGCCTCTTCTATCAAATCATCTATGTAATTTTTTACGTCCGGATACCTTTCAAAATATGAATCTATGAACTCCTTTGATTTATCGACTTCTATCTTCAAACTTTGCGAAAGCCCGTATGGGCTCATTCCATAGATGATGCCAAAATTTACGGTCTTTGCCATGTTGCGCATCTCGGGGCTGATATCTTTCTCCTCTACGCCGAAGACTAAAGCCGCCGTAAACGCATGTATGTCTCTTCCTTCCCTGAATGCCTCAATCAAAGTTTTATCCCCGGAGAAATGGGCGAGTATCCTCAATTCAATCTGAGAGTAATCGGCCGATAATAGAACGTTATCGTCCGATTCGGGCACAAATGCCATCCTTATCTTTTTTCCTTCCTCTGTCTTTACGGGTATATTCTGTATATTAGGATCGCTGGAAGAGAGCCTGCCTGTCTGGGTAACGGTCTGATTGAAAGAAGTGTGAATTTTTCCTGTCTTCGCGTTTATGAGCTGGGGAAGTGAGTCCACATAAGTCGATTTCAGTTTCGATAGTTCCCTATATTCAAGAAGAGTCTCGGGCAGCGGATGAACGAGCGCAAGAGTCCTCAGGACCTGCTCGTCCGTCGAGCGTCCTGTCTTTGTCCTTCTTACGACAGGCAGTTTGAGCCTCTCAAAAAGGATCGCGGAAAGTTGTTTCGTAGAATTTACATTGAACTCGCCGCCCGCCATATCGTAAATCTTCGCGGTGAGATGGTGCAATTTCTTCCCCATCTCTTTCGACAATCTTTCGAGATATTCCTTGTCTATAGCGACTCCGTTCATCTCCATTGAGACCAGGACCTCGATCAGCGGAATCTCAACATCGTGAAATAATTTGTCGAGGTCCTTCATCGATAACTCTTTCTGGAATAAATTTTTCAGCCGTAATGTAACATCGGAATCTTCGCAGCAATAGTTAGAGACCTTTTGGACATCAACCTCATTCATCGAAATCCTTTTTTTACCTTTTCCGATTAAATCTTCAATTGATGTTGTCATCTTATGATTCAGATAATCTATAGAGATGTCTCCAAGGTTGTGCTTCAATTTCGAAGGGTTCAAAAGATATGAGGCCACCATGGTGTCGAAGGCAATGCCTTTTAAACTTATACCCGCGTTGGCCAGGACAAGGGCATCATATTTAATGTTCTGCCCTATCTTGCGTACTTCAGGGTCCTCGAATATGGGTTTAAGGCCTTTTAGGACATCTTGCCGGTTAAGGTATTTATTAAGGGGAACGTAGAAGGCGCTTCCCACCTTCCACGAAAATGAGATTCCCACAAGATTTGCCAGCATCGGATTTTCGCTGGTCGTCTCCGTGTCGAAGACGAACTCATCCAAGAGTCTTAATCTGTCAACTAAATACTTGAACTTTTTTTCGTCATCTATCAGTTCATAGCATGAGCCCAACCCATCCTTTGGCGCATGCTCCTTAAGGAGAGATTTGAATTCAAGTTCTTTGAATAATTTGAAAAGCTCTTCTCTATTCGGTTCTTTTGTCTTGAGGTCCTCGAAGTCCACTTTTATGGGAACATTCGCGTCAAGGACGGCGAGTTCTCTCGATAGGATAGCGATCTGAGCATTTTCTTCCAGGGTTTTTCTTTTCGATTCGCCCTTCACCTTCTCAAGATTACTCAAGAGATTGTCCAAACTGCCGAATTCTTTGATCAATTCGACAGCCGACTTCTCTCCGATACCCCGCACGCCGGGGATATTATCCGAATCGTCGCCCATGAGCGCCATTATATCTACGATTTTATCGGATCCTACATCGTAGATCTCCTTTATCTTTTTCATATCGTAAATTATGCCGTCGTTATGTGTTGAGTACACCTTTATATTGGAATTGACAAGTTGAAGCGCGTCCTTATCGCCAGTCACAATAAACGTTTCTATATCGCGCTCTTCCGCCCTTTTCGCAAGCGTCGCCAATATGTCATCTGCCTCATAACCCTGGAATTCATAAATAGGAATATTGTATGAGCCAATTATCTTTTTTATGATAGGTAATTGGCCTACGAGGTCGTCGGGCATCGGTCGCCTGTGAATTTTATATTCCTCGAATTTCTCATGTCTGAATGTGGGCCCCTTTAAATCAAATGCCACGGCAAGCATATCGGGCTTGTTATCCTTGACTATCTTATTCAACATGGTCACGAAACCATACACAGCGTTCGTCGGCTGGCCCTTCGACGTGGAGAGTTGTCTTATAGCATAGTACGCCCTGTAGCAAAAAGAGTTCCCGTCAATTAAGAATAATCTTTTTCTTGACATTTATTATACGCGAACTTTAAGGGTAAGCATCGGCAGGTCCAGTTAAGAAGAAAATTTTGAGCCTTTTGACGAATAGCGCATGTTCGCAACGTCAAGGTATAATAAGGCCTTCCTGAGCGGGTTTAAGTAATCTAAAATCAGCCTCCCGGAAAGATGGTCGAGCTCGTGCTGTATGGCCCTCGCGAATAACCCTCCCGCTGTCACCTCTTGAGTGGCCCAGTCATCGGATAGGAAACTCACCGTCACCCTTTTCGCCCTTTTGACTTTTACGTGAACATCCGGAACGCTCAGACACCCCTCCTCTTCGATTTCTAGGCCTTCTTTCTTGACGATGACCGGATTTATCAACTTCACAAGCCCATCACCCACATCTATTACGGCTACCTTTTTCAAAATACCCACTTGGGTAGCGGCTAACCCTACGCCCTTATTCAGATACATTACGGCCGCCATATCAGCGATAAGACATCTTATCTCCTCGCTGACCCCTTCGACTATCGAGGCTTTCTTTCTTAAGATTACCGTGGGAAATGTCAGGATCTTCAATTCAGTCATGCGTGGATTTCGCGATTCTTCGAATTTACATACACCGTTTTCAAATCGCTCGTTTTCGCCTTTTTTTCATCCATGAAGACATAGGATAATATGATAACTATATCTCCCACCTTACCCATGTGCGCTGCCGCGCCATACAACGCTATTGCGCCTGAATTCCTCTTCTCTTCAATAACATAGGTCTCGAATCTTGCGCCGTTATTTACATTGACAACCTGAACCATCTCATTTGGGTAAATGCGAGAGGCCTCAAGCAGTTTCGAGTCTATCCCTATCGACCCTTCGTAGTTCAGGTCGACCTTGGTTATCCTTGCCCTGTGTATCTTGGACTTACACATCATCCTAAGCATAAATAAGTCGCTAAATTATATATTTTTTGAATTTGCAGAGAAAATTTTAGGACTATTCGTCTATAGTGGTGAGGTAGTCTCCGTCGAAGTATAATTTCTTTGTTTTAGAAAGATAACCCGCGTCGAGAGGGATGGCGGAGTATTGGGCCTCGTATACCCACATCTCCCTTGGTCCCGCCCACCTCTTCGTATCCTCAACGATCCGCGTGTCAGCGGGCTTGCCCCACAATGATTCTACCTTCTCTTTTGTCATGCCGATCTTCACTGTAGACGTTCCGAGCGGATGTTTCACTATCTCTTCGGGCGTTGGAGGCGTAATCCCCGCGCAACTGGAAAGCGATATTGCTACTGCGACAACGGCAAACGCCGTCAGAACGCTTATTGTGTAAATTTTATCTTTAGGCACTTTGCCCCCTAATTCCGAAATTTGCTCTGTCAAATTTCGGAATGGTCATCCTGAAATTTCACAGAGGAAATTTTAGGGTTATTTTTTCTCATCACTTATATTGTATAAAAGGTCGCATATAAATTTCAAAAATGTATTCTTATTGTCCTCTTCTATTTCCGCGAATTCAACCCCTATATCGAAAGGAGACGCGTCTTCCAAGGATACTTTTTTCTTCCACTTAATTCTGGCTCTTGTATGAACAGGATTTGCCCCGCCGGGTATGCTCAAATTCACATCTATTAAGTCAAGAGGTTTTAAAGTCTTATTACTCGATTCGAATCGAAGGCCATCGCCTGAGATGTCTTTTGTAACTGTTTTAAAAAATCTGCCCCTTTCGGGCGCCGTATACGATATTTCGATAGGGACTTTGAGTCTTATGTACCTTCTTCTCTCAGTGGCCTTATCCGATATCATAGAAAAAACCCTAATTATTTCAATAGAAATATATCATATCGGTCGAATGACGTCAATGTATTTCGTATATTGTATATCGAGAAATAAAATACGAAATACGATATACGAAGGACGATATACGAAATACGAGATATGGATAAAGGTATTTTTCGGCGAGGTTACGGAATTTACTAGGGAACCTTCTTTATATGATCGAGCGCCTGTTTTTGCTGTTTGGCTTCCCATTCCTTCTTGAAATCTGAATCGCGGCTGAGAGTCGCATTCGAGGTCTTCAGAGGCGGTTGAATCGCGTTTATGCATGATACGCGGCTAAAGATGTGATTGGAAGGCTTGACCATGAATATCGCGGATACTAACACTGCTGAAAAGAGGGAAAAGATTAGCACGATACTTAAGAGGTTTTTATTAATTCGAGAGACGGGCCCTGTAACGCACTTCATCTCAACTCCTGAGATGAGATTACCTGAGAGATAGTCACCGACGATCTCCATCGCTTCGTCTTTATCTTCCGCGTCCGTCTTGATTTCGATGATGGTTCGGTATTTCATAATTTAATTCCTAAATTTTCTTTGTAAAATTTATGAATGACCATCCTGAAATTTCACAGAGGAAATTTTAGGATTATTTTCTCTTAGCGGATGTAAGTATACATTAATAAATTTTGGTTGTCAAGATAAAATATCCAACTATTTTATATTTTAACAAAAGTCTAACTTTGGAGAATTCTTATCATCTCTCTGTGTATATTCGAATTGGAAGATACAATCTCCTTATCATTTAGCGCGTAGATTGATCCGTCGAACTTTGTAACAAAACCTCCGGATTCCTCGACTATCAGTGATCCGGCAGCGGT
>MHFL01000046.1:32031-35371 GCA_001804165.1 Omnitrophica bacterium RIFCSPLOWO2_01_FULL_45_10
GCGCAGCTGAACCTGCTCTCCTTACGGCTAATGCAGACAAGAGAAAATCACCGAAATGTTTTAGGTTTCTTTCCTTTCCTTCCTTTCCATACCCAAATCCTGTGGCTAGAAAACTTTGGGATATACGCTTCGTCTTTGAAACGCTTATTCTTTTCCCATTTAGCGATGCGCCTTTATCCGTCTCGGCAAAGAACAATTCCTTTCTCAATGGCTCATATATGACGGCCAATATGACCTTGTTGAATAATTCGAGCGCGATAGAGACCGAAAAAAATGGAAATGCGTGGATGAAATTCGTTGTGCCGTCAAGGGGATCAATTATCCATCTATAAGGCGAACCTGATTTTTTCGGCGCCCCCTCTTCTGAAAGGATAGAATGGTCTGGGAAATTTGAACGGATCTTATTTATTATCATGCTCTCCGATCTTTCATCGACATCCGTTACCAGATTATCCCTGCCCTTGTAGGAGAGCGTTTTTATTTTCCCGAGAGACCTTTTGATTAAATCTCCGCTCATGACCGCGGCATCAACTGCGACTCTTTTGTGTGAGTTTAGATTCATGAGCTTGCCAGAGAGCGACCGAGAGTGAATGCTTTCTTCAACGCCTCATTTCTAGTATTTAAAGCGCTTTTATCAAGGCTCGTAAAAAAGAGCTCGTTCGTGTAATCTATATCGAGTGTTGTAAAAAATATTTTTATTATCGCTTTGGCGTTCTCGAAGAAATCTTTGTTCTTCTTCCCCGAGACGCATAAGAGCGCGCCTTTTCGGCGAGGCCTGGTCAACGCCCTTTTCAGAACATATTTCTGAACCCAAAGGCATTGGAACCTGTCTACCATCATCTTAACTTGAGCGCTGAGGCTTCCGAAAAATATGGGAGTCGCGATTATAACCGCATCGGCATTTTCTATCTCATCATAAACTGTCTGCATATCATCCTCAATCACACACTCTCCAATCTCTTCACAGCCCACGCATTCCTGGCACGGCTTGAAATTAAGTTCGTTCAAAATTATCTTAGAACCTTTAGCGCCTTCGGATTCCGCCCCTTCGAGGGCCTTGTCCAAGAGGGCCTCTACGTTTCCTCGTCTTTTAGGGCTTCCGCTTATTCCAAGGACTTTCATTTTACAACCCGTTATTTGAAATACGTTACCCGTTACCCGTATCCCTTATTTAACAATGATTGCGCTGACGGGACACTGCCCGGCAGTCTCCTGAAGATTGCAGGAATTGAAACGATCCGATATGACGTGCGCCAAGTTGTCGTCCTTAACTTCAAAAACTTCCGGACAATTTGAAGCGCAAAGTCCGCATCCTGTGCACAACGAGTTGTCAATAGTAACCTTTGCCAACTTTCACCTCGCTAATTTTAACCTTTATCCTCTTGTACGTTCAGTCCTACTTCTCTGGCTATCTCGTGAAATTCCTTGTCGTTGATATCGTCGAGGGTCTTCTTTCGTTTAGTCAGTTGCTCATTGAACCTGATCGCCTTGTCCTGCATCACCTTGTGGGTTTTTTCCGAACCCCCTAAGAGACGGAAATTCTTGCCCTTCGATAACCTCACATGGCCGTCTTTTCCGTCAAACCCTAACCCCAGTAAAACCCTTCTGTATAGTCTATTCATATTTATAGCTTGTAAACACTATCCCCGATCCTCACCCGCGATTTGACCAGCATCCCAATCTCCTTGCCCTTCTTCCCTTCTTCAATCGGAACCCTATCCAACTGTAAAGATGTTACACCTTGTTTGAAATCTGTCGTATGACCCTTGACGTAAACGTGATCTCCTATCCTTAAACTATTCTTCATAATCTTGACCGCCGCCGCCTTCACTTTAGGAAAATAATGGGTCACCGCGCCTATCTTCTCTAGCGCCGCTACGCCCCTGCTCTCTTTTTTTACTTTAAGCTTTCGCGTTTTCGTAGGTCTTTTTATTCTTCGACTTGCTTTAGATTTACGTCGCGCAATCGGTCTTCCCTTCTTTGACTTGCGCGGTAATCTCTTCTTTTTTACCATGTCTATAACTCCTTAATTTTATTTTGTCATTGGTACATTGCTAGCGATAATATTATATTATAATACGTATATAATTTCAAGTGAAGCGTAAAATATTTTACTTCTTCGGCGCGTAAAGGGGGCAAGTCCTGCAGTTTGGTCTTCTCTTGCAGAAAGTTTTTCCTACTCTGACTATGAGGGCATGATATTCATTGAATAATTTCTCATCATTCGGAAGTCTGGACATAAAGAATTTCTGCGCATCATGATAATTTAACCTTTCGTCGAAAAACTTATGTCTTGAAAATAGCCTCTTTGTATACGCATCGACTACAAAGATAGGCCGTTTGAACGCGTATAAAAGGATAGAGTCGCACGTCTCAGGGCCGATGCCGTTAACATTTAACAGTTCCCGGCGTAAGACCCCCGTATCCGACATGGATAGTTCGTTCAAACTCCCGCCGTACTTGGAAAAAAGAAAATCCGTAAAATGCCTTAGCCGCTTTGCCTTGACGTTATAGTATCCTGACGGCCTTATCAGGGTGGCAAGTCGATTTACGCTCATCTTTTTAATAGCGCTGGGCGTGGAGAGGACGCGTTCCAGTTTCAGATTAACAATCGCCTTTTCGACATTCGACCAGGCCGTATTCTGTGTTAAAATCGCGCCTACTATTATCTCCAATCTTGTTCTACCCGGCCACCATCCCTGCGGCCCGAAGAATTCATAAAGTTTATCGTAGATTGTAATTAGTGCTTTTTGGTTTTCCATAATCGGCGAGAAAATTTTTTATTCGAAATACTCGGTGTCGCTATACTTATATTTGCATATGCCCCGCTTGGAGCCTTGAATAAATTCTATCAGGTGATCCAATTCTTTTGAGGGCTTGAGTTTCTTCATCTCCTCCAACGCCTGAGTAGTGTTGAGATTTGAGAGATACAACAATTTATGGGCCTCTCTTATGCCGTCTATCGTTTCTTTTGAAAATTTCGCCCGCCTCAAACCTATTAGATTAACGGACCTCACCACGGACGGGCCCCTGGCCAACATATACGGCGGGACATCCTTATTTATTCCGGTGAATCCGCCTATCATAGACAATTCGCCTATCCGACAAAATTGATGTACGACGACGTTTCCCGATATAAAAGCGTAATCCTCAACGGTAATGTGCCCGGCAAGAAGGGCGCAATTAGCCAACACGACATTGTTTCCTAATCTACAGTTGTGGCCGACATGGGAAACTGCCATAAGAAAGCAGTCGTCGCCTATTGTAGTAGAGGATCCTTCTTGGGTACCTCTGTGGACGGTCGCATATTCTCTTATTATGTTTCTCTTTCCTATTGTTA
>MHFL01000046.1:35442-35615 GCA_001804165.1 Omnitrophica bacterium RIFCSPLOWO2_01_FULL_45_10
GTGGAGTCTCCTATTTTTGTGCCCTTACAGATATAAGCATGCGGCCATATCTTTACATTTGGGCCTATTTCGACGCCATCCTCTATTATGGCATAAGGTCCGATCTCGACTGAATCGTGAATATTAGCCCCTTTATCAACTATAGCCAGCTCGCTTATCTTCATCTGCACTTC
>MHFL01000047.1:0-1255 GCA_001804165.1 Omnitrophica bacterium RIFCSPLOWO2_01_FULL_45_10
AGGGCACACTTCAGTGTGCCCTATGGCAATAACAACGGTAATATATCAAGGTGGTTGTGCGGCCTTGACAAAATCTATCCCCAGAATTTGCTATGTCAAATTCTGGGATTGCCAACGAATGCACTATCCACGAATTTAACAGAGAAAATTCGGGGATTACGCCTTAAGGGCATCCTCCCGGTATCTGCCTACACAGCACAAAATATTTTACTTAGGAGATATAAAAATGAAGGTAGTGATTGACCCGTATATAATTAAGGCATATAATAGATAGTTATGGAAGATACAAAGAATCTGACTTATCAGAAGGAACTTTTTGAGAGGTTGAAAAAATCTATCGGCCTGAAAAAAGAGGAAGAGGTATTCGGCTCCATCTTAAAGCCGATCCAGTGGTGGATCATAGATAAACCGAATCCTAAATTTTCAGATATACAAAATCTGGTATTTAAAAGTTGCGCGTATATTAAGAGCGCTAAAAATCCCAGGAGGTCCAAGTGTGTACGGGAAATGTTCGACATATTCAGAAAGGCGGCCGAGGCCAGGGCGCTCACGAAATTCAACTGTGATTCAGGCACACACGGGTTGGTATGTCCCATCATACAGGGGGATAGACTCTACGGTTATATCGCGACATGCTACGCAAAGAAAGAATCTGTTCCTCAAATTCTGGATGTATTCGCCGCCTTTACAGACGCGATCGTAAGGGAGACGCAGAAAGAACTCGAACTCTCCAAACTCTATGAGACAATCAGGCCAAGGGCCATTGCGCTCTCAACGGTCCATACGATCCATCGTCTAATAAGTTCAACGCTGGATTTGAACGAACTACTGCCGCGCATAGCTCGTTTATCTCTTCAACTCTTGAGGGCAAATAGATGTTCTATAAAACTTGTTGACTCAGCAAAGAAGATTCTCTTGCCCAAAACCACCATTGATTTAAGGCAGAAGAAGGCGCGACTTAAGAGGGTGAAGGTGGGCATGTGGGCGCCGGGCAAGGCGGTCAAGTTCGCCAAATCTATAAGAGGCCCTAATTATCTTGCCACTCCGCTGATAGACGAGGACGTAATAGGGGTCATCACTCTTTATGATAAGATTGACGGCAGTCCATTCAATGCTTTTGATCAGGAGATAATGACGACGCTGGCGGAACAGGCGGTCATAGCGATAAAAAATGCCCAGCTGTACAAAGAACAGGAACGCCTTACCATAGGAAGCATAAAGAGTCTCGCCGCAATTCTTGGGACTCGCACGCCGG
>MHFL01000047.1:1275-8839 GCA_001804165.1 Omnitrophica bacterium RIFCSPLOWO2_01_FULL_45_10
TCCTTTTTGAAAATCTGCCAGGCAATAGGACAGGATATGCATCTTTCCGAAAGCGAGTTAAAGAGTTTAGAATACGCATCATTACTGCACGACGCGGGCCAGGTAATAGTCCCCGACGAGGTCCTCTCGAAACCGACAAAACTGACCGGACGGGAATACGACATCGTTAAGGAACATCCTTTTAAGGGCGTAGAGATCATAAAACACATGAGGGCGCTAAAGTCCCTTATTCCGATAATACTTTATCATCATGAGAATTACGATGGCTCAGGTTATCCAAAGGGATTGAGGAGGGAACAGATACCGTTGGGCGCGAGGATAATGACGGTTGTGAGCGCGTTCGAGGCTATGGTAACTAAACGGCCCTATAGGTTGACTAGGACTATCGACGTCGCCGCCGAGGAGATAAAGAGAAACGCTGGGACACAATTCGATCCAAAAGTAGTCGACATCTTTTTAAGGGCGATAAAGAGAGGGGATATCAGCGCCATGCTGAAGAAAGAATCGCGATGAATATCAGGGATGCGTTAAAATCGCAGATTCACAGGAAGATAATCGCCTTCTTCCACGAGAATCAGGCCTCAATAGATACCCCGCGCGGCATATCGACCTGGATAGGCGAGGAGAGAAGCGCGGTAAAAAAGGCGCTCGAGGAACTAGTCGGACTAACGGTCCTGTCAGCGCATCGCTCAACATCCACAACCGGCTACAGTTATACCCGGGACAAGAGAATAATCTCCAAAATAGAAAAAATCCTGAAGAAGAAGCCCGCTTAAACATTTTTCAATCTGAAAAAATCCGTAAGGCGATAATGAAGAATTTTTTAGAATTCTATAGGGAGCTGAATAAGCTGCAGGCGGCGGCTGTTGATGCGATAGAAGGGCCCGTATTGGTATTGGCGGGGCCCGGAACAGGCAAGACCCAGCTTCTTTCGGTGAGAGCAGGCGCCATCATATCGAAGAAAAATGTGGCGCCGGAAGATATACTCATACTTACCTATACCAACGCGGCCGCCAAGGCCATGAAGGAGCGCTTGGGCAGGATTATCGGGCCGCCCGGCTATGATCTCGAAGTCGGAACATTTCATAGTTTTGCCAATTCCATAATCCAGGAATCCGAAGAAGCCGCTAATTACGCGGGCGATAAGATCCAGATGGATGAGGTCGAACAGGTTAAGGCGATAGAATACATCCTCGACAACGTAAGCGGTTTAGATGAGATACGACCGTTCAGGGCGCCTTACACCTATTTAAGGGAAATCCTCAAAAAGATAAGCGATCTCAAAAAAGACGGAGTAACGGCCGACGAACTTCACAATTACATCAAATCGAACCCGGACGCGAAGATCTATCCGGACGAAAAGCATCTCAGGCGCCTGGTTGCCCTAGCGACAGTCTACGGGATATATGAGAAGCTGAAAGAAGGGAAACCGGCCGCCGCCATCTTTGATGAGCGCGGAAGATATGATTTCGACGACATGATTCTATACGCTAAAGAGTCGTTGAGGCTTGAGGCGGCTCTGAGAGAAAGATACAAAGAGCGCTTCAAGTATGTCATGGTAGATGAGTATCAGGACACAAATGGGGCGCAGCTCGAATTATTATTCACCTTTCTCGATTATGACAATCCCAACCTTCTGTGCGTAGGTGATGACGATCAGTCGATATACAGATTTCAGGGCGCGAGCGTCGGCAATTTCAAACTTTTGAAAGAGCGTTTCCCAAAACTGACAATTCTGTCCTTAAAGAATAATTACCGCTCATCGCAGGAATTGATAGAGATATCAAACAAGGTCATAAATCTTATCCCTCTTGAGGAGAGGATGGGCGAGAAGGCCCTTGAACCCGTAAGAGAATATAGTCACAAAGAGATAGATTTCAAGGAATTTACCGCCCCACAAGAGGAATTAATATATATAGTGGATAAGATAAAAGAATTGAAAGATAAGATAGAGAGAAGCCCGGATTTAACGAAAGATGAAAAGGCGCACCCCTTTAACAACATAGCGATACTCGTAAGAAAGAGAAATGATATTTTAAAGGTAATAGACGCGCTTCTTCAGGCGGGAATACCTTACGCCACTGACGGCAAGGAAGACATAAGCGGCGAAAAACGCGTTAGACAACTGCTGGATATTCTTGAACTTGCCTACGCCTCTCCTGGCGATCCGGAGGCGAGCGACCTTGTGCTCTACAAGGTCCTGACAGCGGACTATCTTGAGATTCCGCTGGTCGACGCATTGAAATTCATAAGATACGCGAATGACGCCAAGCGCGCGGAAGAAATTGCCTGCTCAAAAACCCTGTTAGAGGGATTTTTAACATATTTTCTATCTCCGAAAAATGATGACATCGAATTCGAGAACCGGGATAAACTCATCCGGGCTGCTCACGCGATCAGAGAACTTTTAAACGATGCCGGGGCGAGTCCGGTTCATTCGCTTCTAATTCGTTTCATAAAAAATTCAGGAATTTTCAGATTCATCCTGAGAGAATATGACGTCAATAAAATCTTAAAGACAAGGGAGCTGAGGGCACTCGCGTCTTTCGTAAACATGGTGAAGTCCGCGGGATTGGCAAGGCCCGGGTTAAGATTAGATGAATTCATGTCTGAGATGAATATGCGTAAGCACCATGATCTTCCAATCCAGGGCTCGCTTGTCACGATGACGCAGGACGGGGTGCGGATCCTCACCGCGCACGGCTCCAAAGGCGCGGAATTTCAGGTTGTGATGATACCGTTCTGTCTTCAGAATAAAAATTGGCCGATGCGGCGGTGGCCTGAGATGATACCTTTACCTGTAGATCTATTTAAGGCAAAGGAGAAGATCAGGGAGAAGCAATCCCTGAAGAATCTATACGCGCAGGACGAAACGAGATTATTCTATGTCGCCATGACGAGGGCGAAGTCAAATCTCATTTTCACTTCGAGCCCCACAGAAGATTCCATATCGAGCTACTACTTGAGCGGGCTTGATCTAAAGAGGGAGCTCGACCAGGGGATTGAGGAGGATTTGCTGGTCAAGTCACTGGAGTTAACCGACCTTAAGGACCCTTTCATCGGTACGGAAGCGATATTAAAGGACATGGTGAGCGGACTCTCTCTAAATCCAACGAGAGTAAACAACTATATCTTCTGTAGGCGAAAATTTTTATATAACGACATTCTCAAACTGCCCGGGCCGAAAAAGAAGGGCCTGGTATTCGGAAACTGCGTCCACAAAGCGCTCGAGGATCTATATAGGCGCTATCAGAAAGAGGAGGCATTTCCCAGGTTTGAATACTTTCTTGAAAAATTTGAAAAGGCGCTTAAGTTTCAGGGAGTCGATAAGGCGATGGGCAGAGACTGCGCGAATAAGGCCTCAGGCCGTGAAATGAGAAAGTGGTTTGAACTCATCTCAAAAGATCCTGTGATGCCGATAGGACTGGAAAGAAAATTGACTGTGACGCTCACAGACAACATAGTATTCACAGGAAAATACGATAAGGTCGAATGGGCGGATAAGACCCAAAAGGCCGTACGGATACTCGATTACAAGACAGGCAAACCCGACGATCATCTTAGGAAGTTGGAGGATAGCGATGACCTGGCAAGCGACGATTGCGACGGGTATTTGAGGCAGCTCGTCTCGTATAAACTGCTCTTCGAGAGGGCCCCCGTAGAATCTAAAGGCCGGAAAGTAACCGCTGGCGTTCTCGTCTTCATTGAGCCGGTATCCAAGGATTTGAACCGCCTCGGCTATAAAAAGGGGTCTTACGTCTCGAAGTCGATAGAGATATCGAATGATCTGGTGAATGAGCTGGAGCAAATCATAATAGACATGTGGAATAATATAAAGAAACTTCAATTTGAGAAATTGCCGAGCCGGAGCGAGGATAAATGCGCAATATGCGACTTCGAAAACATCTGCTGGGGCTAATAGCCGTAATAGCAGCCCTCGTTACCATGTGGTTTACTCTCGATCGCGCCATTATTTATATCGTATCAAGAAGTTATAATTTATCCATTGATTACGATGGCTTGAAGAACGAGCATTTCAGGCATTTTACGTTCAAGGACCTAAGCGCGATTGATAATCGTAGAGGCCTTGGTTTTAAATCGGGATACGCGAAACTTAACCTGATAGGCATCAAAGGGTTGAGCGCGGCCACATGCGAATTTGAACTTCATAATGTCAGTTTAATTAAGAAAGGCGAGAGCGCGTTAGATAGATACGGCGACATAGCCGGTCTTGTATCGGCTCCATTTGCGAGTCGCTGGAGATATAAGGATGTTATCGGGCGTGTCCGACTCTTCGGAAAAGGCATAGTCGTTGAGAAGTTCAAGGCGGAAAGCGAAGATATAAAATTATCATTAAGCGGCACCATATTATCCGACGATACGTTGACGTGTGACCTCATAATCTATTTTTCCGAAGCGCTGACAGGAAATATCCCAGAGGAATTGTCTGAGGTTGTCCTCCGCAACGAATCAAATGGCTGGAAGAGTCTATCCGTAAAATTGACAGGCAACTATAGGTCGCCTTCGATTCAGGTCGCGGGTCAAATGTTCCGGCTGAACATAAAAGAGGTATCGTAAAATATTTTGTTTCAAAGGATCTTTTGGCAGATTGACCGGCAGGAGCCCTTTCGGCGGATTTTGCCATCAAGGATTATTAATATAGTAGTAGGGCACACTTCAGTGTGCCCTATGGCAATAACAACGGTAATATATCAAAGTGGTTGTGCGGCCTTGGCAAAATCTTTCCCCAGAATTTGCTATGTCAAATTCTGGGATTGCCAACGAATACACTATCCCCGAATTTTACAGAGAAAATTCGGGGATTACGCCTTAAGGGCATCCTGCCGGTATCTGCCTACATAAGCACAAAATATTTTACTTCTTGAGCGGGCAGTGATTATGATATAATCAAAACCTAATATGGAAAGAGAGACGTATCAGAAAGAGCTTTTTGAATTTAATAAACCGAGGAAGTCGAAATTTTTCAGGTTTCGGGATATCCTTCCAAAAGTCCATTTAGATAACCGCTTATCCATTGCGCTAACGCTGGAGCGCGTTATCTTCATATCTATAGGGATAACGTTGCTGATGGTTGTAATCTACGCTCTAGGCGTGGAAAAGGGGAAAACGCTTCAAATGAGCGCGGCTCTTCCTCAAGTAAGAGACTTAAAGAAAGCGCCGGTTGCCCAAAAGGAAACGGAGAACCCTGTAAGCCGTCCAGCAATCGCGAAACTTGAATCTAAAGAGAAAACGGCTCTTACTCCGGTTGCGCTCGACACGCCTCAAGGGACTGATATGGGAGCCAAGGAGGTCGTCCAAAAAGGCCCCGTCCGGGAAAAGGCAGGGACCTTTACAATCGTCGCGGCCACTTTCATTCAAAAAGACAAGGCATTGCAGGAGGTAGACCGCTTGAAGAGGAGGGCATTCGATGCCTTCCTTCGTCAGAGTGATGCTTATTTTCAAGTCTGCATCGGAGTATATCCCGATAAAGAATCGGGCCCTTCCAGAAGGGCGCTGAGTAAAGTAAGACAAATTTACAAGGATGCATATTTTAGATTGAAATAAAAAAGGGGGACCAAATGTCGCAGCACCCGAGTTTAAAGTCATCGGATAAAAATAAGCAGCATAGGTCGGTATTGAAGCGATTCGAGAGGATAAAGATTCTGAAAGATAAGGGGCTCTGGAAGGATGAGGATTCTGTCTACAGACTTCCTAAGGTGAAAGTAATTAAATTCAAAATGAAGAAGGAGAAGGCCGCCGCTGCGGAAGAAACCGCCGCTGCGGGAGAAGTCGCGGCAACGCCCGGACTCGAGACGACTAAAACAACCGCTCAGGTCGGCAAGCCAACGCCTCAAACAAAGCCTCAGAAAGAATCTCCTAAACCGCAGGGCCATGGGGGCGAGAAGCAGTCGAAGTGAAAAAGATAAGGGTTCATTTAAAAGAGAATTCTTACGAGTTATTGGTAGGGAGGGGCCTTCTTAAAAATTGCGGTCCCTTCATAAAAAGCCTGAACTTAGGAAGAGATTCCGTAGTCATTACGAATAGGCGAATAGTAAATCTATACGGAAATGATTTGAAACAAGCGCTAAAGGAAAGCGGCTTCAGCATCCATTTTGAGCTCGTCCCCGATTCAGAGAAAGCCAAGTCGAGCGAAGTTCTAATAGATATTTTGAACAGGATTAGCCTTTATGATAGACGTAAGGCTCTATTCATTGCCGCGTTCGGCGGAGGCGTGGTGGGGGATGTGGCCGGGTTTAGCGCTTGCGTTTATAAGAGAGGGGTCCCTTATATTCAAATCCCGACTACCCTGCTCGCTCAAGTCGATTCGTCGATAGGCGGCAAGGTTGCCATCGACCTTGCGGCGGCAAAAAATATGGTCGGGACCTTTTATCAGCCGAAGTTAGTTTTATCGGATATCTCATTATTAAATTCCCTTCCGAAGCGCCAGATTAGGAGCGGCCTTGCCGAAGTAGTCAAGTACGGGGTGATAAAAGACATACGCCTCTTTGAATATCTAGAATCAAATTTCGATTCTTTATTGGAACTTGAGGAAGACGCCCTGCAACATGTAGTGGCGCGTTCAGGCGAAATTAAGGCGCATTTCGTAGAGAAGGACCCTTTTGATAAAACCGGCATACGAACGGTTTTAAACTATGGTCATACTATGGGACACGCGATTGAGACGGCATCCGGTTATTCCGATAAATACAGTCACGGTGAGGCGATAGCGATCGGCATGGTAATCGCCTCAGAAATATCCGTGAGGCTTAAGCTCCTGGACGACCGGGATGCCGAGAGGCTCGAAAATCTAATAAAAGACATAGGCCTTCCGACAGATATAAAAGATCTGGACTTCGGGAAAATTTACGAATCTCACCTCAGGGATAAGAAATTCATACATGGAAGGAACAGATTCATCCTTCCCGTAAAGATCGGCTCTATGCCAAAGGTCTTCGAGGACGTACCTGAGAAGATAGTAAGAGATGTTTTAAGGCAGCGTATCAGATATGGTTAAGACGATATCCATTCAGACAAAGTCGAGGATGGAACTTCAGGATATAACAGCCAGGGTTGAAGATGTCGTTCGCGCCGCAAAAGTAAAAAACGGTATTTGCCACATATTCATTCCGCATACAACCGCGGCCGTCACCATAAATGAAAACGCGGACCCGAGTGTCCAGAGAGACATTGTGAACTGGCTGAATGAGAATGTGCCTTTCGACGCCGATTACGGGCACTCAGAAGGCAATGCGTCCGCCCATATAAAATCTACGATCGTAGGAATCGACAGGGAAGTCTTCATTGAAGAGGGAAGACTTAAACTCGGCGCATGGCAGGGCATATTTTTTTGCGAATTCGACGGCCCCCGCCGGCGCAACGTATATGTCAAGATTGTTGAGGATTGAATTTTAATGGAGGCGAATCTATGAATCATTTATTGCGCGAATTCAAGAAAGAGGACGCTGAAGGAGTCAAGGATCTCATACTGACGGTCCTCTCAAAAGAATATCCTTTTGAGAAGTCCGCATACTCAGATTCCGACCTCGATAAAATAGGCGAAGTA
>MHFL01000047.1:8894-17127 GCA_001804165.1 Omnitrophica bacterium RIFCSPLOWO2_01_FULL_45_10
ATTCATTTATAGTCATAGAAGATGGCGGCATAATAGCGGGGACTGTCGGCGTAAAAGAAGAGACAAAAGACGACGCTCTCTTGCGAAGACTCTTTGTTGACTTAAAACACAGGCGGCAAGGGTTTGGAACCGAACTTTTGAAGCGGGCGATACTCTTTTGCAGGACGAAACACTATAAGTCTATTCATTTCAGATGCACCGACAGGATGGCTGACGCTATGAAACTTTGTTTGAAGAACGGTTTTAAAGAGGTTGAGGCATTAGATGTGAGCGGTTTTAAGATACATAATTTGAAGTTAACCTTGAAATTTTCTCTGTAAAAT
The DNA here is from genome assembly GCA_001804165.1 of Omnitrophica bacterium RIFCSPLOWO2_01_FULL_45_10. GTDB lineage: Bacteria > Omnitrophota > Gorgyraeia > 2-01-FULL-45-10 > 2-01-FULL-45-10 > 2-01-FULL-45-10-A. The sequence goes on from MHFL01000047.1 coordinate 9,218, forward strand.
TTCAAGATGGCCATACCTAAATTTGACAGAGCAAATTTAGGTGTTAACCTTGAAATTTTCTCTGTAAAATTTCAAGATGGCCATTTCTAAATTTGACAGAGCAAATTTAGGAATTAACGCTTTAAATTAAGTTTTATATCCTTATTATCATCAATACGCACAATCACGCTGTCCTCGCCAATCTTAACGATCCGTGCGCCTGTAACCGTATCTCCTTCCTCGACAACAGCGCCGTTGATTATCGCGCGGCGCGTATTCTCCAGATACATCACGCCGCTCAGAACGAATTGCGGTTGGTGTTCTTGAGGTTTGACTTGAAACACGTTAAGCGGCTCCTGATAGGGCTCAGCCGCTTTTTCTATTTCAGTATTTATATCCTGTTTAACTGCCGGAATATTCGTTTCAATACTTATAGGGCTTGAGGCGTTCGTCCCGGCTTTTAATTTACCTTTAACGAGCATGAAAAGATGAGTCATTGCTATTAAAGATATAAAAAGCAGTAACGCTATGAAGGAAAGTATTAAAACCCTGATTAAGCCCTTTTTAAAAGGAGCTATTCCTATGTTCACATTGACATTCAAATTGCTGCTTTTTGGCTCCGCGCCTTTCTCAACAATATTTTCCTTGTGACGGGGCTCGGACTTGAGTCTGTAAGTCTCAACTTTTTTTAGCGCATCCTGAACGATGCTCATGGCGCGATATTCCCCTGAATTTCCCGCACGCCCCTTTCGGCGATATTCAATGTAATATCCTTCGTCTCTATCACATACGCGTAAAGGAGCGCCTTATCGCATACCATATTGATGACTCGCGGTATGCCGCCTGAAAATTTGTATATGTAATCTATGGCTTCCTGAGCGAATCGTATCCCGCCGTTCACTCCGGCCACCGAAAGCCTGTGGTAAATATACTTGTCTATCTCATCGGCCTCCAACGGCGTTATGTGAAACCTGACCGAGATTCGCTGCTGGAGTTGTCTCAATCTATCCGAATTTAATTTCTTCTTCAACTCCGGCTGTCCAACTAATATTATCTGAAACAACTTCTCCTTATCGGTCTCCAGGTTTGATAACATCCTTATCTCTTCCAGAACAGACGATTTTAAATTCTGGGCCTCATCTATTATCAATATGACATTATTGCCTTTTGAAAGTTCCGCGATCAGGAATTCATTCAACCGCTTCAGCATCGAAACCTTATTTTTCTTATCAACGGCCAGACCGTAATCCTCTAGTATGGCCTCTAATAACTGAAGTTCGGGAAGGGTGGAATTGAAGACAAACGCGCTCTTCGTATTCTTGTCTAGTTGATTTATGAGCGCCCTGCATAAAGTGGTTTTGCCAGCGCCTATCTCGCCCGTAATCTCTAGAAACCCCTTTTTCTCTTTTATACCGTATAAGAGGTGGGCAAATGCCTCTTTATGAACACGGCTCAAGAAAAGAAAACTCGGATCGCTCGTAACGTTAAACGGCATCTCTTTAAGGCCAAAAAAATCCTTATACATCCTTTATAGCCTCGCTTTCACAATAAAGTATACACTCAATTTCACCATTTGTAAATACCAAATAAACACAAAATATTTTACGCTCCCATTCCCGATCTTTTTGCATGGTACTCTTGACAAATATACAAACGTATGGTATATTTTACATTATACGTAAGTAATTGAATTTATTGGTGCGAGAATTATCTATTTATTTAAAATAGTATACCATCTGATGCCTTGAAGTGGCAAGGCGTTTGGTGGTTTTTTATTAAGGGGGTGAAAAAATTAATGGAACAAGGCACAGTAAAGTGGTTCAATGACAAAAAGGGTTTTGGCTTTATCATAGCTGATACCGGCAAAGACGTGTTTGTTCATCATACCGCTATCGAAGGTGAAGGCTATAAGTCTTTAAAAGAAGGCGATAAAGTTCAATTCGAGATCGTCAAGGGGCCTAAGGGCGACCAGGCAACAAAAGTTACAAAAGTATCCTAAAGCTGGAAAACCCCCATAATCTTTCCGGCAATAACTATTTCCAAAAGCGAGACTTGGCTTAACGGTTTCTAAAGGAATGCCTGCCAAGGGGCAGGGGTTGTTGTTTGATTTGACCAATGCCTTGCTTGAAAAGTGAGAGGCAGTTATGCTAAATTTATCATATCTGTTATTAGGCGCATGCGCGGGCATATTCGGCGGTTTTCTGGGAGTCGGCGGTGGAATTATAATAATACCTGTCCTCGTACTTATTTACGGATTGACACAGCACGAGGCGCAAGGGACATCTTTGGCGGCAATGGTCCCGCCGATAACGCTCCTTGCCGCTATGAGGTATTATCAAAGCGGAAATGTTAAAGTCGCCGAGGCCATTTTCATCGCCATGGGCTTCGTTCTGGGCGGTCTCATCGGCGCGCATATAGTGCAATATCTGCCTGATGCGGCATTGAAGAAAGTATTTGGAGTCGCGCTATTGGGCCTTGCCGTAAAGATGTTATTATCTTGATATCGGGTGGCTTTTATAGTATATTATAAATCCAATATGAAAGGAGGGAAAGATGAAAATATTTGTATGCGCGGTTTGCTTGATAATGGCCTTCTCTTTGATATTAACCGCTGACTCTTGGGCAGCTGAAAAAGCGGTTCAGGGCAGCAAGGCCAGAACCTTCTGGCAGAGGCTCTTCAACTATCCTGCTGAAGTTGCCGAAGAATCGGTGGAGACCGTTTCGGAGACAGGGAAGAGAGGAACCGAGGTAGTTACAGATGAGATTAAACGCATAGGGGAAGTAACTTCAGGAGACATAGCCAAGACGAAAGAACTCGTTACCGAACCGATTACGGGAACGGCCGAAACAGCAGTTATGGCGGTTAAAGAAACTGCGAGCATACCTGTTGAGGCGGCGAAAGAGACAGCGGAATCGACGCCGATGCCTGCTGAAAACAAATAGAACTTTGGAGAATAAGGGAAAAGCCATATTTTCTTGCAAAAGAGATATGGCTTTTTCTGGTATATGTATTCGTTGTCATGAAGTGGATTAATATTTTAGTTTTGGCCGTGGCGACCGTAATCGTCACCGTGGTATTATACGAACCCGCATACGTCGCTTTTTATAAGATCAAAGAGCCGTATTTCAAATCGCCTTTAAAGATGCGCTCGAAGCCGATAATCATACGGCATGATTTAAGGGGAAGCGGCGAGTTCAGGGCTAAGAGACGAAACGGCCGCGCGCATACAGGCATAGATATTGAAGCGCCCCTCGGAACCCCTGTATATGCGTCTAAATCGGGTATTGCTTTCGCAGGGAATGTTCCTACGGGTTACGGAAAATACGTAATGATATATCATCCTGATGGCTGCCAGACGATCTATGGCCATCTGTCCAATTGGAACGTAGTTTCCACAAAAAAAGTCAGGCAGGGCGAGAGCATCGGTTTTGTCGGCAAGACAGGCAATGCGGCGCATAAATCGATAAAAGCGCATCTACACTTCGAGATAAGGAAATTGGGTGAGCCGCAAGATCCTTTGCGGCTTATGAAACGACGGAGGAGATTGTGAAAAAAATAATTTTAACATTTTTGCTACTGATTATATCGATGAGCGCTATCGGCTGCGGCGAGACGGTCTCAGGAGTGGGCAAAGACGTGAACAGGATGGGTAAGGGGGTAAGTACCTTTTTCTTCAGACAGGAATAATATTTATTTCAGGAGTTTTTGACATGGGCGTAAGGCTTCGCGAAGTCAATAATATAAGCATACTCGATATAGACGGCAGGATAGACATAAATTCATCCGACATAATCGAGATGGTCGGCTGGCTCGTTAACACAGGAAAGGTCTATATCATACTAAATTTCGAAAACGTGGATTTAGTTGATTATAGCGGCCTTTCGGTCCTGGCGATATCCTACAAGAACGTTGTGAATCACAAAGGGAAATTGAAATTTCTGAATGTGCCGCTCTCCGTTATAGAACTCTTTAAAATAGTAAAACTCGATTCCGTCTTCGAGTCTTATACGGAAGAAGAGTCCGCCGTAAAGAGTTTCAATGAACAAGACATAGAAAAACTCCGGCTGAGAAGAAAGTTCAAAAGGCTCGATATCCGCTTGATGGTCAAATATAAGATCATAGGCGGTCAAAAAAGACCTAAGGTTTTCGACGGCCGGGTATTAAATATGAGCGCCGCCGGAATCTACATATACACGCCGTATACCCTGCCCATAAACACCATGCTCGACATGGAATTAACCATGCCCAATGCCCCTTCCGGACTCGAGGTAGCGGGGAGAGTCATATGGATATCGGATGAGGAACTGCAAAAGCACTTCCATCCGGGCATAGGCGTAGCATTCGCCCATCTTGAGCCTGAAAAGGAAAAGGCCATAATCGATTTCATAGATAAAAATATAACCAATAGGGCGGAAGCAGAGCCGTTATGAAATGCAAATCAGGAGGATGCGAGGACCTCGCGCTGTATTCGCTGGATGTATGCTGGGAGCATCTATCGGATAGAGATGCCTATAAAAAGAAACTAATAGATCTTTTGAATAACGGAAGCGACCTTACCGGATGCAATCTGAAGAAGGTCGACCTAAAGAACGCGCATTTAGAAAAGGCGCGCCTTCCGAAATCAAACCTGTCGCAGGCCAATCTCTCTGGGGCCCATCTCTTTGACGCCAAACTGGTTAACGCGGACTTGGTGGGCGCCGATCTTTCGCGCTGCGAACTCGCTCACTGCGATCTTCGCGACGCGGATCTCACGAAATCTAATCTACAAAACTCGAGACTTTGGAACGCCAGGCTTGAAGGCGCCAATTTGAACGAGGCGGACCTGACCGGCTCTGACCTTTGGAATACATGCCTTTTCAACGTCAAATTATGGCATACTTTATTCGCCGACGCGAGGTCTCTATCTATGCGCAATTTCTACAAGACCTCAGGGCTTTTGCGCGATCCAAAGATTAATGAAACCGGAGCGGTGTCCGCTGAAGAATCCTACAGGGATCTTAAACGGTATTTCATTTCCAACGGCATGTATAATGACGCCGGCTGGGCGTCATTCAGGGAGAAAGTTATGGAACGCCTTATCATGAAGAAGAATAGGGACCTACGTTATCTCCCCAGTCTTCTTATGAATTTCTTATGCGGATACGGGGAAAGACCTTCAAGGATTGTGCTATCTTCTCTACTGACGATACTCTTATTCGCTTTTTTTTATCTTTCGTTTAATACGATAGAATCTTCGAGCGGTCAAAATGTAGCCATGAACTTAAGCGACTACCTGTATTACAGCACTATAACATTCACAACGGTTGGATATGGAGATTTCATCCCCAAACCTCACACTTTTCCAAGGCTCCTAGCGGCCGCGGAAGCCTTTATGGGAGTATTCTTAACAGGCCTTTTCATATTCACGCTGGCTAGGAAGTATTCCGCGCGGTAATTATTATACCATTATGAGTTCCGATAAATTAAACGCCATAAGAAAGGCGAATGAAGCGCTTAAGGGCGCCCTTAAAAACTGCAGAATATGTCCGCGCCGGTGTGGAGTCAATAGGCTTGAAGGGAAAAAGGGCTACTGTAGGGCCCCCGGAAAGGCCGTTGTTTACAGTTATTCTCCTCACCATGGCGAAGAGCCGCCCCTCTCGGGAACAAAAGGTTCGGGTACGCTCTTTTTTTCGCACTGTAACATGAAATGCGCCTATTGTCAAAATTATCGTTTCAGTCAACTCGATAATGGAAATGAGGTCGAGCCCGAGACGCTCGTTAAGATGACGCTATATTTGCAAAGAATCGGTTGTCACAATATAAACCTTGTGAGCCCTACGCATTTTGTCCCGCAGATACTATTGGCGCTTGAAATAGCCGTAAAAGAGGGCCTACACATACCCATCGTATATAATACGGGCGGCTATGATTCATTGGACACAATAAAACTTCTCGACGGCATAGTAGATATCTATATGCCGGATATGAGATACTCTGATAACGAGGCGTCTAAATGGTATTCCGACGCGCCAGACTATGTTGAGCACAATAGGGAGTGTGTTACAGAGATGCAGAGGCAGGTAGGAGACCTTGTCCTTGACGCAAAAGGGATTGCCAAAAAGGGACTTATTATAAGGCTCCTTGTTTTACCCGAAAATGTTTCCGGAACAAATAAGAGCCTAATATTTATTAAAGAAACGATAAGCGAGAATGCGTATTTGAGCATCATGAGCCAATATTACCCCACGTATAAGACGTATGATTATCGAGAGATATCCAGACAGATCACAACGGCCGAATATAAGAATGTAGTTGACGAGGCGAAGTCTTTAGGGTTAAATAATGGGTGGGTGCAGGAAGGTCCTATAGAATTCGAGAAGAGATTTCTGGGTACCAATATCCCTCCGAAACACGAGATTTAATTAAAATGGTGCGCGAAGATAAAGGCAATAGCAGGGCATCGCATACGAAACAGTTAGAGGCCATCTCCAAGGTGTCAAGGACGATAACGTCGAGCCTCTATCTGGAAGACATATTGAAACTTGTTGTTACCGTGACGGCGGAGATAATGAATTCCAAGATATGCTCGCTTATGCTCATAGATGAGAAGACGAGGGAATTGGTCCTAAAAGCGACTCAATCTATGAGCGAGATATATAACAAAAAGGCGCATCTGAAGATGGGGGAGGGCATTGCGGGAAAGGTCGCCCTGGAGAATAAACCGATAGCCGTATACGACATAACCAAAGAGCCGGAATATAAATTTAAGGATATAGCAAAGAAAGAGGGCCTGATGTCCCTGCTTTCCGTTCCTCTGACGGTAAAGGACAGGGTTATAGGTGTCCTGAACAATTACACGTCATATCCTCATAAGTTCACAAAGGATGAGATAAATATTTTAACTACCGTCGCGAATCAGGCGGCGATAGTCATAGAAAACGCTGAACTTATGGTCAAGACGAAGGTTGTGCAGGAAGAGTTGGAGGCAAGGAAATTGATTGAGAAGGCCAAGGGCCTTCTGATGCGCGAACAAGGATTTTCTGAAGAAGAGGCATTTCGAAAGATCCAAAAACAGAGTATGGACATGCGAAAATCCATGCGGGAGATAGCCGAGGCGATAATCCTGATTGATAAAATGAAACGTTAAGCAGAAAAAAGTAAGCGAAGATTCTCTTGACAAAAAAGAATCTTATGGTATACTTATAAGCAAAGAAGGACAATAGGCGTCCTGTATCCAATGAACGGATAAAGGCCGCCTTTTTTATTCATAAAACTATGAAGAAAAATATACGCATAGCGATAGCGCAGATTAACTGCATAGTCGGCGATCTCAGAGGGAACTCTCGGAAGATAGTAGAATATCTGAAGACGGCTCGAGGTCTGGGCGTAGATCTGATATCATTTCCGGAACTCTCGATAACGGGTTACCCGCCTGAGGACCTTTTACTTAAACATAATTTCGTCAACGACAATTTGGAAACGCTCAAAAAACTGGTCAAGTCGGTCAATGACACGATTGTCATTTTGGGCTTCGTAGACAAAAAGGGCAAGGATATCTACAACGCCGCAGCCGTATTATATAAAGGAGAAGTGAAGGGAATATACCATAAGATGCTCTTGCCGAATTACGGCGTCTTTGACGAGAAGCGCTATTTCAAGAGCGGCGATAGCCCAGTTGTATTCAGGTTCAAAGACATTCTCTTCGGCGTAAACATATGCGAAGACATATGGCATAAAGAAGGCCCGATAAGGCTTGCGGCCTCTCAGGGCGCGTCTTTAATTATAAATATCAACGCATCACCCTATCATGCGGGTAAGATAAAGGAGAGAGAGAGAATAGTTCGAAATGGGGCCAAGACAAACAACGTATTCGTATCATATACTAACCTCGTGGGCGGGCAAGACGAATTGGTATTCGACGGCCAGAGCATGATAATCGACAACAAAGGCT
>MHFL01000047.1:17155-29076 GCA_001804165.1 Omnitrophica bacterium RIFCSPLOWO2_01_FULL_45_10
AAGAGCGCTAAAGACAGAAACCCATTGCCCAAAAGAGAAGCGCAGCCCTTAGAACCAACGCATGAAGTCTATGAAGCGCTTCTCTTAGGTTTGAAAGACTACGTATATAAAAATGGTTTTAAAAAAGTCGTTATCGGATTATCGGGCGGCATAGATTCATCGCTGGTTTGCGCCTTGGCAGTGGACGCGCTTGGGAACGAAAACACCATAGGCGTATTTATGCCGAGCCGTTACACGTCCAGACAGTCAGAATCAGACGCCAAAGAAGTAGCGGCGAATTTAGGTATAAAATTTATCGCTATTTCAATAGAGCAGATATTCAAGGTTTATCTGATGGCACTGGATACTCAGTTCGCGGGGTTAGAAAAAAACACAACCGAAGAAAACCTTCAGGCGCGCATAAGGGGTAATCTATTGATGGCGCTATCGAATAAGTTCGGGTGGCTCGTTCTTACAACAGGGAATAAGTCAGAGATGAGCACGGGTTACGCCACGCTCTACGGCGATATGGCAGGCGGATTTGCCGTGATAAAAGATGTCCCGAAGACTCTTGTGTATAAGTTGGCAAGATATAGAAATTCGACCAGTAATGTCATCCCAGATAGCGCGCTAACCAAAGCGCCGACAGCGGAATTAAGAGCGAATCAGAAGGACCAGGACACCTTGCCGCCATACGAAATGCTGGATACTATTTTGAAGGCCTATGTTGAAGAAGATAAAGGGGCGGGCGAGATAATACCTATGGGATTTGATGAAGCGATGATATACAAGGTTATGAATATGGTCGATAAAAGCGAGTATAAGCGCAGACAATCCCCGCCGGGTATCAAGATAACGCCCAAGGCGTTTGGCAGGGACAGGAGGATGCCGATAACAAATAGGTATAGAGGCGTTTAAAAAGTCATAGTATTTATCTCATCGATGAGATACGTAAAACAAGGCGCAAAGATGCCCTTTTTAGTAGCAAGGATTGCTAAAAAGGGCTCTTTATTTTAAAGATGGTGAAAAAAATGGACGCATTCGAAAATATCGTTAAAAAATTGTCTCCGACGTTGAGAAAGATAACCTATAAACTTAACGGCCACTTCTCTTTCTTCGACGACGACGATCTATTCCAGGAAACGCTCGCTTATCTATGGGTTGCCTTTCAGAAAGGCAAACTAAGCGACAAAACCGACAGTTACATCCTGCAGGGCTGCTACTATCATCTTAAGAATTACTTGCGTAAGACTGTAGATAAGGCAAGACTTGTAAGCCTGCATCAACTTATTGATGATGAGGACGCTGTCCTCGAAAATATTTTATCCGTAAAAGATTCAGCCGTTTTGGATTTTCTGGAAGATAAATTATTAGTCGAAAAAGCAAGACTGGATGACTTGACAGAAAGAGAAAAAGACGTCTTGGATTTCTGTCTTGAAGGAATGACAATGAGAGAGATCGGTCAGAGGATAGGGATTTCTCACGTTATGGTAATTAAGATTAAGAAGAGGCTTCGAACTAAACTCGAAAATTTTAAAAGGGTATCACTGCCATAACATTATCATAATAAATATCTTTACATCGGATTTCAATTATGATAGAGTCAAAGCGGCCGATTAAGAGACATACATATAGGTAAGCATTAACATAACAACCTATATAGCATAGCCAAAACTGAGATCACCAGGGTGAGGGATGCCTTCTAATAAAAAGAAGCGCACAAGCAGATATAGACCTCCAAGGATAAATATACTTGGAGGTTTTTTATTGGTTCAGATTCCGCTTATAGCCTGTCTTGCATTTCAAAATACCGCTGTCGCCTCGACACAAACCAACCCTGAAAAGAAAATTCCTTACTCCTCTGAATTCATCTCCCAATCTGTATCTCCAGTTATGGAGCCGGGGAAGAGATACCCGGTTCAGATTATCTTTAAGAACACAGGAAAGACTCCATGGAATACTGGCCTAGTTTTTTTAGGCTCACAAAACCCGCCTCAGAATAACACATGGTCTATCAGACAAGTTGGGCTTCTAAAATCTATAAGGCCAGGTCAAACCAAAAGCTTTGACTTTGAAATAACTGCTCCAACCAAGAGCGGCACTTACAATTTCCAGTGGCAATTGTTTTTGAAGGTAGGGAAAAACCCTCAGTATTTTGGACAGAGTTCCACCAACCTCTTGATAAAAGTTAACTCTCCACCCCTGATTATGCCTCTTGAGGACCAAACAACTTATGAGCACAAACCTCTTCAGTTTCAGGTCTTAGCCCAGGACCCAGATAATGACAGCTTAACCTACTCTGCCTCTAATTTACCAGAAGGAGCAAGCTTCGACTCTGCTACCCAGGTCTTTAAATGGAATCCCCAACACGGACAGAAGGGCGCCTATTCGAATATTAGCCTTACTGTTAGCGATGGAATCAACACACTCTCTAAAAATACAGCCATTACCGTTCTTAAGACCGTCGTCTTCGGCACTATCTATACCAAAGACCAATTTGGACAAACCATTCCATTAGAAGGCGCAGCCATAGACATTATGGATATTTATCGCGCCCAGATCATCGCTTCCGGCGTAACTGATTTCACAGGTCATTTTGATGTCTTTTACGAAACCTGGCAGGACGGCACTTATATTATCAGAGCCTCTAAGCCTGGCTATAAAACTTATGAGGGTGCTGCTACCTTAAGGGGTAACTCTATGATGCCATTTTCAGTAACTTTGTTTGAAGGCATACCTCCCACAGGAACCATAAAGATAAACGATGACACCCCTTATACCAATTCCACCTCAGTTACTTTGACTCTATCCGCTCAAGATAATGATGGTGGTTCAGGCCTTTCCCAGATGAGATTCTCTAATGACAATGTCAACTGGTCGACCCCTGAGGCCTACGCTACTACCAATATCTGGACCCTAAGTGAAGGTGATGGAGAAAAGGCTGTCTATGTCAAATTCAAGGATGTTGCGGGAAATTGGTCTCAATCCTATTCAGATAGTATTATCTTAGATACTACAGGCAGTACTGTTATAGGCCCAGAAGGTGGAGAGATCACCTCTCAAGATGGAGAGATAAAGGTAGTAATTCCACCTGGCGCCCTGAATGAGCCAAGAGCGATAAGACTATTGCCTGTAAATAGAGAAACTTTAGAGCAGGCAGTGCCTACTGATAAGGCGTTACTGAGCGCAGTTGACTGCAAGCCGGATGCTCTTGTTTTTAATAGTCCTATTTCGCTTGTCTATACTCTACCACAAGCTGAAATTCCCGGCACTATAACAGAATTAGGGCTTTATGACAGCCAGCAAAATAAAATTATTCCTACTGACGAAACGCAAGTTGTGCATGCGGATGGTTATACAGTAAGTTTTCCCATTACGCATTTCTCTACCTATGCGGCATTAAAAGGTCTAATTTCTCAAGGCGCGCCTATCGGAGGCGGAGTAAAGATACCTCTTCCTGATATGCTTACAGGCGCATTCGGTCATTCTATACCCATAACCATTCCGCAAGGCAGAAAAGGAATGCAGCCTAACTTGGCAATTACCTATCGCTCATCCGGCCCCAATTCCTGGGTGGGTATGGGTTTCAGCCTTAACCCCGGCTATATTGTGCGCTCAACAAAGTCAGGACTACCCACGTATGATGATACCAAGGATACTTTCTACTATATCACGGATACTGGCGCCACAGAATTGATTCATCTTATTGATAATCTTTATCAGGCAAAGATAGAATCAAGTTTTGCCAAATTCTTCAAAGAACAAGATGATGCCTGGAAGGCAGTCAACAAAGACGGTAGTATTTTAAGATTTGGACAGACTCAAGAGTCTAAAGAGATCAACTCCTATGGCACATTCAGCTGGTATCTCACAAAGGCACAAGACCCAAATGGAAACTATATCGAATATGAATATATAATTGACCGGGGCAAATCTTATCTTAGCCGCGTTGATTATACTGGAAACGAGCGTGGCCTTTCACCGTCAAACTCTATAGAATTCTTGCTTGAAGCAAGGCAGGATGTCACTTCAAGTTACAGAAGCGCCTCAGAGATTGTTATGGGTAAGCGTCTTAAAGAAATTATCGTGAAAGTAAGTGGGGAATTAGTATGGCGGTACAATTTAGAATATGAGTATAGTTTAGATACCGGTCGCTTGCTTTTAAAATCAGTAACACAGTATGCAGGAGACGGTAATAGTTTGCCTGCGCAGAGGTTTACCTATCAGAAGGCGAGATAAAAATAAGGAGGGATGATACAAAATGAAAAAAATTATAAGTGTGATTTTTATAATGTTTTTTGCTATGGACTGTGGACTATCGACTACTTACGCCGCTGTTCCGCGCTTACTCGACTATCAAGGCCGGCTCACTGACTCCGCAGGAAAACCATTAGAGGGAACCTACAATCTCACATTTAGAATCTTTGACCAGGAGACAGCAGGAAATCTTCTCTGGGAAGAGACGCATTCAGGAGTAGTGATTCAAAAGGGCGTCTTTGGAGTCCTCCTCGGTTCAATAACTAATTTTGACCTTGCCTTTGATAAACCTTATTTTTTGGAAATCAAAGTAAACGATGAGGTGATGAGCCCCAGATTAAGGATTGCCTCCTCGGGTTATGCCATAAGGTCAGCGTCAGCGGACCAGGCAGAGGTGGCCAAAGATGCGCTTTCTCTCACAAGAGGAATAATTGCCATGTGGTCTGGCTCTATTGCCTCAATTCCCACAGGATGGGCGCTTTGCGACGGCACAAATGGCACCCCGGATTTAAGGGATATGTTCGTTGTAGGAGCGCGACAGGATGAGAACGGAGTGGCTAAAACCAACGTTATGCCTGGACTGACGCAAAGCGGCGGCTCTTCCTTTATAACTACACAAAATCTACCTGCTCATGTGCACGGACCGGGAACATTATCGGCTGACTCATCAGGAGCGCATACACATGATTTGAAATATGGCGGTGCTTGGTCTGGCTTCACTGTTCCTGACGGTAAAGCCGCTGGTGATTTAAATTATACATTTTCTTCTGGAGTAATAGCTACAAGTGGGACTCATACTCACACAATAACAACAGGCACAACTGCAATGAGTGGTGAAAGCCAGGCCTATGCTCCGCGTTATTATGCCTTGGCATATATTATGAAGTTATAAGGCGCAAATTCTAAAAGTGAAAGACGATGGATTCATTTTGGAAAAGACATAATTTAATCTACCGAATTATTTCGAGCTTTTTAATTATTGACCTGCTTATTCCATTCGGCACCAGAGAAAATGCCTCCGCATCTTCTGTTAAAGCCCTATCTCCATCCAACCAGAGCATTTGTTATACTTTGACTTCATCTATATTATCGCAAGGTGGAGGAAGCCGCGCTAACTTTCTATATAAAATCTGGCGGGATGTTCTTAGTGAACCTTGCATTGGCAGGACTCAAAGCACAACTTATCGCTTAGGCAGCGGATTCATTCCTACCATTCAATTCCTGGCACCTCTTCAGATCCAAAATATTCCTTATCAGAGCTGGATAGTGGATTCATCCAAAGTCGATGCCTTTGACTTGGATGATTATTTTTCCAGTCCTGATGGCTACGCGCTTTCCTATACTGCAAGCGGAAATTCCAGTATCAATATTAATATTGACCCTAACACACACATTGTAAGTTTTTCACAGACTTCAGGCTGGTTTGGCGCTGAAGAGGTCTATTTTTATGCTGCTGATACTGAGAATAATGTTACACAGAGTAACAAAGTAACCCTTCAAGTTGAGAATATAGAAGGCCCTGATAAGCCAACGATAGTTGATATACAGGTAACGCCATCTCCTCTAAAAGAAAATGACCTGGTTCGGATGACTATAAAGTCTTATGATTTAGATAATGACGATATAAGCTTTAGTTATAGCAATTTCTTTTCCGAGGCAAGAAGATGGAAAGAAGGAGATTTCTGGTTCTCTGAAAGCACTTGGCAGACAGATTTCAACGACCATGGGAATTACAATATAAGGGTCACTGCCACAGATACGAGTGGTTTAAGTGACACGAGAAGCGTGCTGGTCAAGGTCTGTAATTTAAATCGTCCGCCTGTATTAGAGCCAATTCTATATATTACTAAAAATGAAGGCGATTTAGTCATAGCTTCTCCTCAAGCAACTGATGCTGATGGAGACGCGCTTACCTATTATTATTTTAGCCCTCTGGATAGCTCTGGCAGATGGCTTACAGACTATGATGATGCTGGAGTATACAGTAGCGAGGTTGTAGTTTCTGACGGAATAGATACTGTTAGTCAGCCCCTCAAAATTATCGTCAACAATGTCAACAGGGCTCCGCAGATTTCTTTGACCTTAGACAAATATACGGCAGATCATAATGAATCGATTAATATAATGCTTACTGCCTCTGAGCCTGATGGTGATGCGATGACTTTCTCATTAAAGAAGGACGACCAAGAATTTGCCTCAGGCACTATCATTGACACTTATCTTACCACGACCTATTTTGTTCCAACCGGCGATCATGCTATCTCTGCGACAGTAACAGACTCTTTCGGCTTGGCAACAACCGAGACAAAGGTCGTAGATGTAGTTGACCCTCATCCCGGCCGCAATCCTAAAATCAGGCCTATGAGCGGCGATTTCAACGCAGACAGTCTTACAGATTTAGGATTCTATATGTATGATGACCTGGCAAATGTGGAGACCTGGGAGGTCTGTGTTTCAGATAAGGGTGTTTTCAGGAATGCGGTTGTCTGGCTGAGCTCCTCTGGCAGTTCCACCAGAGAATTTGAACTTGTGGGCGGAGACTTCAATGGCGATGGTATAGCTGACATAGGGATGTATAAAAATACTACTGGAGAGTTAAAGGTTGCTTTATGTTCTGGTTCTAGTTTTTCTGCATTAAGCACATGGCTAACCATTAGTTTTGCAACAAGTTCTTGGCAGTTCACACTGGGTAATTTCAATGCTGACCGATGGACTGACTGCGCAATGTATAACACAGATACAGGCGAGGTAAAGGTTGCCCTGGGCCAGGTGAGTGGCTTTGGCGCTTTCACAACTTGGCTTACAGGTTTTGGCACAGGATATAGCGCCCTGACTGGTGATTTCAATGGAGACGGATTAACGGATTTTTGCCTTTTCAAAAAATCTATTGGCGAGTTTAAGGTTGCCTTCTCAAATGGCTCAGGTTTCGTCAATGGAACAAGTTGGATAACCGGATTTGCTACTGATAAGGACATAATAATCTCGGATTTCAATGACGATGGCCTTACAGATATTGGTTATCGGGATGATTCTAATTACAACTGGTATTACGCTATCTCCACTGGCTCGGCATTCGTGAATAAGGGATTGTGGCTTGAGGCATTTGGAGCTAATCTTTATGAAGACACATCAACAGGCGATTTCAATGGAGATGGTATTACAGACGCTGCAAACTTCAATCGTTCTCGGTTTATAAGAGGCATAGACCGCTGGACAGTCAGACTTTCTTCGGATAGACCCGCTGACCTTTTAACTGGAATAGATAATGGCATAGGCGGTAAGACAAAGATAAGTTATGGCTTTGCCTCAATGTTCGAGAATAATCTTGTGCCTTTTCCTGTATATGTGGCAAGCTCAATATCGCTTATCGACACTCTCCCGACCAACCAGCCTCAAGAGATTTATACCCAAGAGTTCAGTTATCAAGGCGGCTATTATGATTCCCAAGAGCAGGAGTTTAATGGTTTTCGCAAGATAAAAGTTACTGACCCCATAACCGGAAATTATAGCGAGACCTATTTTCATCAGGGACGGCCTCCTGAAGACGGCGCCTTGAAGGGCCAGGTGGAAAAGATATTTGCTTATGATGGAAATAATCGGCTCATCAGCCAGGTCTTAAACACATACGAGGTGAAAAAGTCAAACCTTGATGAAACCAGGACATTAGGATTCCCAGCCCTAAAAGAGCAGAACTCTACAGTATGGGAGGAGAATGGCTTGGCCCTTACGACCCGGGATAAATATACCTACGATAATATAGGTAATCTCATAGAAGAAGTTAATGAAGGTGACATATCCCTAACTGGCGACGATAAGATTGTTAGGACCACTCTCGCTAAGGCATATACACTCGGATTCAATAGTCCCCTTGAGACTATTTTAGAGGATAAAGACGGAAATATTGTCACCAAGAAGAACTTTGAATACGATACCATAGGAAATCTCAAAAAAGAGATAAGTTTAATATCTAATCCTATAACTCAAGAAGAGGTGTATGCCATAACTGAGTATGGATACGATGCCTATGGAAATATTTACTTCACAATAAATGATTTAGATAGGGCTTTAGATAGAGTTACTAGTATGATTGTATACGACTACACAAACTATACATATCCCATCGCGATTTTCGCTTATATAGGGGCAATGTTTTATATATATGACCCGCGATTCGGCAAGGTAACGCAAGTAACTGACCCCAATGGCAATATCTCTACTACCGATTATGATTCATTTGGCAGAGTTACAAGAATCAAAAACGCCTACGACCAGCTGATGGTAGAATATTCCTATCCTGACTTCAACACCAATGTAATAAGAAGAATGGACCTCGTTAAGACCGAATACATTGACGGGCTTTCCAGAAAATACAAGACCGTTTCTTCGGGTGAAGATGGTATATTACCGAGAGATGTGGCGACAGAGGCATTCTATAATGAGCGTGGATTAGTCGAGAAGGAGTCCCTCTCTCGCTATGTTGATGAAGACCCTGAGAAAATCTCTTATACGAGATACGAATACGACCTCCTTGGCCGGCTCAAAAAGAGTATCGATGATTTTCCGGGGGTTTCAAAAGATACTCAAGTTTTTATTGACTACCTTAGCCCCCTCTATGCTGAGACGATGGATGCTATGGGGCGCAGGCAGGGCGCGCGCAAAGACGTTTTTGGGAATACTGTGGAGGTAATAGAATTTTGTCAAGACGGTGTATATCATACTTATTATGAATATGATATCCAAAATAATCTCACTAAAGTCGTAGACAGCCAAGACAATACAACCAGGCTTTTCTACGATACAGCAGGCCGCAAGGTCAGAATGATAGACCCTGATATGGGAGAATGGAGTTACGAATACGATTTGGTAGGCAATCTTAAAAAACAGAGTGATCCTAAAGGCCAGGTATTAGAGTTTGAGTATGATAGAGGTAACCGGCTAACTGCCAAGCGGGCTGGCGGCCAGACAATCGTAACTTATTTTTATGATACCTATGATGATGAGGATCGTTCTCCAAAAGAGAATTGTTTTGGCCGCCTTTCCAAGGTCATCGACTCATCCGGTTCAACCGAGTTCTTCTATGACAAAGTTGGAAAAGAGATTAAATCCATCAAGACCGTAGACGGAATTCCCTACGTGTTAGAACGCGGTTATGACGTCTTGGAAAGAATCACCACTCTTAAATATCCTGACGGAGAATTAGTTTCCTACACCTATGATACAAACTCTGGTTTGTTGAAGAAGATCGAAAGTCTCATCCCCGGCAACGGTCCTTATACCTATATTCAGGATATACCCCATAATGCCTTTGGTCAGATAAAGTCCATTCAGTACGGTAATGGCGTTTCGACAGAATATTATTATGGCCAGGATTTGCGATTGAGCCAGATACTGACAGGGAATTCATCCTCAACTTTACAGGACTTAAACTACACCTTTGATAAGAATGGCAACATTATAACCTTAACAGACAATCCAAGGTCCAACGTCCGCACATTTTTTTATGATGATTTAGACCGTTTGATTGAGGCAAGAAATATGCCAGACCCAAGGGGTGGATACACCACTTTTAGTTTCCGCTATGATTCTATTGGCAATATGGTTTATAAATCCGATGTCGGCGTGATGAATTATGGCCAGAATGCCGGGCCGCATGCGCTCACTTCTTGCGGCGGATACACCTATCAATACGATGCCAATGGAAATATAATTTCCGGTAAGAATAAGATAATGGAATATGATATAGAAAACCGTCTGACCAAGGTAGATGAATTGTCCAGCTCAACTGCTTTTGTCTACGATGGAGACGGAGGCAGGGTAAAACAAACTACTACCATAGGGGAGCAATCAGCCCAGACTTCTTACATCGGTAATTTGTATGAAGTGCATTCCACAGATGGCAATCCACTAACTATATCAAAACATATCTTTGCCGGCACAAACCGTGTCTGCACTGTTACGAAGGACGAAGGAAGAGGGACGACGGACGTAAGTTTTTATCACTCTGATCATTTAGGCTCAAGCAGCATTATTACTGACGCAAGCGGCAGCCAGGTTGAACACTATGAATACACCCCTTACGGCACTATAGCTGTTTCCGAAACCGTCTCTCGTCCATCTTTCCTCGTCCATCATAAGTTTACTGGAAAGGAATTAGATAACACTGGTTTATATTTTTACGGCGCCAGATATTACGACCCTGAGATTGGCAGATTCATCACTGCTGACCCTACTATTCAAAGGCCATACGACCCCCAGGATTTAAACCGCTACTCCTATTGCAGAAATAATCCTATTAATTACACTGACCCATCAGGTCTAAGCTGGTGGAAGAAGGCCTGGAGGGCGATAAAAAAGCCGCTTCTGGCCGCGGTGATAGTTATAATAGCAGTTGCGGTCCCCTATATACTTGCAGGGACAAATGTGCTAGAGGCCTTCAGCATGACAGCAACTTTGGTTGCAGGAAGTTCCTCTGCCGCTTCGGCAGTAGTATTGGGTACTGGCGAAGGAAGGCAACTTATCGAAAGAGTCGGCAAAGAAGTTTTTGTCGATATATTAGGGATGAGCCCGAAGAGGGCATACAGATGGTCCAGTATTTTTATGAATATCATAACGAGCTTCGCCTTCGAATGGGCATTCGCTTCGCTTATCTCTAATCCTATTTCGGCAGAAAAATATGACCCTGCAAAACATACAAGAAGCGGAGGAAGCGTATCACCAAAAGGGCCTATTTATGGGCCAAGCCCATCAGAAAATACGCTATTTTCGCAGGACGAACTAATTTCCTTGGTTGACAAAACAGGAAAGCAGGTCGGAACGCTGGGAGTTGCAAGGGTGCCGGCGCTTGGTCTAGATGAAGGTTTGAGTTTTCTGGGAGTAAATCACACTGGCGCAAGCATGACGGCTCTTACCGGGAGCACAAAGTTGAGCCCCTTTACCTATTTAACTTATGGCGTTTGCCATACAGCCACAAATGTCTCTTTCCTTCAGGCAGGTTTCGGCTCTAATTTGATTACCCTTGGCTCAGGCGGTTGGACCACCTATGTAACTACAGCTATATATGGAAATTATGGTGGTGGTTTAGCGAGGACTGCATTTACATCAGTTACTGCTTACAAAGATTACGAATAACTTAAAACGCCTCATTTGTTAATAGGGAGCAGTATAAATATTTTACATAGAAAATTTTTGGGGTTACCTAAACGAAGGATTTTTTACTTGTACTATTGTAAAACACAGCGAAGTGTAATAAAACGAAGGCGTTCTTGAAATAGAACGCCTTAAATTTTTTTAAGACGCGGGCGTCTTTTATCTAACTTGGGAGAAAGGCGCCTTTAATCTTTGAGGGTTGTATGGAAAAAGAGAAGATGTTTTGTTATCAATGTTCGCAGGCTGCAAAGGGGATAGGTTGCGAGGCTCAAGGCGTATGCGGCAAAAACTCCACGCTTGCACGGCTCCAAGACAACCTGATCTACTCGATACAAGGGATGTCAGGATACTTATATCGAGCAAGACGACTTGGATTTGCCCCGCCTTTGCCTGAGATAGACGACTTCGTAAGCCGCGCTTTCTACTCCATGTTTACGAACGTAAACTTTGATCCGGAAAGTTATCTGGAGTTGGCTATTGAATCCGGAAAGATGAACCTCAAGGGGATGAAACTTCTAAAAGTGGCTTATATTGAAAAA
>MHFL01000047.1:29094-36116 GCA_001804165.1 Omnitrophica bacterium RIFCSPLOWO2_01_FULL_45_10
ACTTTGGTCAAAACAGGCGTAAAGAAGGGCAGGGGCATTATTGTTACGGGCCATGGATTGAAGGTGCTGGAAGAACTGCTTAAACAAACAGAGGGAACCGGAATAAATATTTATACTCACTCAGAGATGCTGCCCGCCCATGCTTACCCTGAATTAAAGAAGTATAGGCATCTCGTTGGAAACCTTGGCAAGGCATGGCACGACCAGAGAAGATTATTCGCGCAATATCCTATGGCGATCCTGGGCACATCGAACTGCGTCCTCATCCCAAAAGAAGAATATAAGGACAGGCTCTTTACTACAGGCCCGGTTAGGCTTCCGGGCGTCAAACATATAGCTGGATACGACTATACGCCCGTTATAGAGAAGGCCAAAACACTTCCGGAACTCGAAGAGCTGCCCGGCGAGACTGTATTAACGACTGGGTACTCAAGATCTGTCGTTTTATCTTTGAAAGATAAGATAAAGGATTTGGTCGGAGAAGGAAAAATCCGCCACTTTTTTCTCGTCGGAGGATGTGACTCGCCTACAAGGAAGATGGAGTATTATCGTGAGTTTGTCAGACTCCTGCCGAAGGATACGGTCGTCCTTACATTGGGATGCGGAAAATTTAGATTTAATGATTTAGACCTTGGAGAGATCGAGGGCATACCAAGACTTATAGATCTGGGCCAGTGTAATGATGCGATAGTTGCTATTGATATTGCTGTTAGCCTTGCCGAAGTCCTGGGCCTTGAGATAAAAGAGTTGCCGCTCACGCTCGTTTTGAGTTGGATGAACCAGGATGCGATTGCAATTCTATGGAGCCTTATCGCCTTAGGGATCACCGGAATATACTTAGGCCCTGTCCCGCCTGCATGGGCAAATGCCGGTATCCTTGAAGTGCTTGTAAATAGGTATGGCATAAAACTTATAGGAGATCCAAAACAGGACATTAGTGAGATTCTGGGTAATCCTGAAATTTCCTCTGTGAAATTTCAGGATGGCCACCCTAAAATTTTACAGAGAAAATTTTAGGGTTACCAAAACCAAGATATTTTTACTTGTACTGATGTAAGACACATTGAAGTGTGATTAAAACGAAGGCGTTCTAGAAAAGGACGCCATTTTTATTTTCTGAAAGGGGGTAAGATTATGACTTTAGAGAAAATAGGCATAGTAATAATCTCATTATCTTTGATGATGGTATCAAGCCCGGCCTTTGCCGACAGTGGCGATGATACTGAAGGATTAAAGAAAGAGATCGGCATACTAAAAGAGAGATTGAATGCCTTGGAAGCTCGGCTGCAAAAATCCGACGCGAAGGCGGTCGAAATGGAAAAGATGCCAATGGAAGGAGTGCCTGCCGCAATAACCTCTTTCGCGAAAGAGATAGAGGTTCACGGATCGGTCGATACAGCATATATATTCAATACAAGCACGCCTGTCTCGCCCAATGCGAGAACAAATAATTTAAGGGTCTTTGATACGGAGGCGAACGGTTTCATGCTCCATCTAGCAGAGTTAAATTTCGAAAAAACGATATCGCAAGAATCGCCTGTCGGTTTCAGGGTGGATTTAAGTTATGGTAAAGATGCTGAAATTTTTGATGCGGCAGGCCTTGGCAGCGGCACTGATGAATTCGACCTTCAACAGGCATATGCGCAGTTTTACGTTCCATTCAGCCTCCCCTTTATGCATGCCTTGAATTTTAGATTAGGAAAATACGTTACTTTACACGGTGCCGAAGTTATAGAGTCGGTTGATAACTGGAATCACTCAAGGTCGTTACTCTTCGGGTACGCCATACCTTTCACTCATACAGGCCTCAGGGCATATTATAGGCCTGTCGAGGATTGGCCGGTCGATGCATATATAGGTATAGTGAATGGATGGGATAATGTAAGCGATAATAACAGGGCAAAGAGCATTGAGGCGATGTTCTGTTACACGCCATTTGACAGTCTATCTTTGACTGTCGCAGGCATGTTCGGCCCGGAACGGGCTGGTTCAAATGAGGACTTCAGAAATCTAATAGATACTGTTGTCACCTTTAAGCCGTTTGACAGATTGACGCTCAAGGCCAATTACGATTTTGGGTGGGAAGATAATGGAGCGTCTGCCACAGCTGGAAGCGCGTTTGAGAAAGACGCGGCGTGGGATGGGATAGCAGGTTACGCCAAATACGATATTTTCGATTGGTGGTCAGTAGCAGGCAGGGGCGAGTATTTCCACGATAGAGATGGCGTGAGGACAGGCCAGCTTACAAGCGCCACCATGCCGATGACGGATGTGGAGATAGCGGAGTTCACCTTAACGAACGAATTTAAACTCTACAACAATCTGATAACGCGGCTTGAATATAGGTATGACAAGGCGAGCGGCCAGGTATACACGAAAGACAAGATTACCGCGAATCATCAAAGCACTATCGCGGCTGAGGTGATATATAAATTTTAACGAAATTACCTAAAGGGGAGAAGATGCTCATGAGAAAAAAATTGTTTGGTTTATTGTGTGTGATATTTTTGATCTCGCTAGCCGGAACATTAGCATTCGCTCAGGATCCGGCAGGGGCTAAGACTTTAGAGGCGAATCCATCCGCGCCTGTCGATTACGTCTGGATCTTGGTTTGCGCGTTCTTGGTTTTTTTCATGCAGGCGGGCTTTGCCATGGTGGAAACGGGTTTTTGCAGGGCAAAGAATGCCACTAATCTTATGGCTAAAAATACCATCGATTTTGTCATTGCCTCGCTGTTTTTTATGGCATTTGGGTTTGCCATAATGATGGGGCAGGATTTTAAAGGTCTCTTTGGCACAACAGGATGGTTTTTGCATGGTTCGGAGTACGACGTAGGAAGATATCTGATGTTCTTTTGGCAGTTGGTCTTTGCCGGAACAGCGGCTACTATCGTCTCCGGGGCCGTGGCTGAGAGGTTAAAGTTTCCAGCTTACCTAATATATAGCGCAGTTGTGAGTTTGATTATCTATCCTCTTTACGGCCATTGGGTCTGGGGAGGCGGTTGGCTTTCAAAACTTCCTTTTGGCGCTGGACACGTTGACTTTGCCGGTTCAGGAGTCGTGCACACTGTAGGAGGTTTCGTAGGCCTTGCCGGAGCGGTGCTATTAGGGCCGAGGTTCGGAAAATTCGGCAAAGACGGCAGGCCTAAAGCCATACCCGGTCACAGTATCACGTTGGCTGCGCTCGGCACATTCATCTTGTGGTTTGGTTGGTTTGGGTTTAATCCGGGGTCGACATTCTCCGCTCATCAATTAAGGATAGCAGTGATCGCTGTGAATACAAATTTGGCTGCGGCAGCGGGGGCAGCGGCAGCGCTGCTTCTTGTTTTCGCGAAAACAAAGAAGTGGGATGTAGGCATGATGCTGAATGGGTGCTTGGCAGGATTAGTTGCTGTCACCGCTCCATGCGCCTGGGTTGAGGCGTGGGCCGCGGTCGTAATCGGCCTTATCGCCGGCATCCTCGTTGTTTTGAGTGTCTATTTTTGGGAAGCTCGGGGCGTTGATGACCCTGTCGGCGCTGTCAGTGTTCACGCGATCAACGGCGTTTGGGGACTTATCAGCGTAGGACTTTTCGCTGACGGCACTTATGGATTAGGCAATACCGGCGCTCCATTGGTTAAAGGGCTATTTTATGGCGGCGGGACATCTCAACTAATCGCTCAACTTATTGGGGCTGGGACATGTGTTCTCTGGGCGCTTGGATTGGGGCTCGTCCTTTTTAAGGTCATGGACTTATGGTTCGGGATTAGGGTTTCTCCCGAAGAAGAACTGAAAGGCCTTGATATCCCGGAACATGGCACGCCTGCCTATCCTAATTTTTATACGATGAATGGTTAAACCGGAGGTTTAGCAAAATGAAAAAGATAGAGGCGGTAATCCGCGTAGAAAAGTTGGATGACGTCATGGACACCCTGGAGAAGTTAGGTTACCCTGGGATGACGGTAACCCGCGTCGAAGGGCATGGCAGGCAAAAGGGCCTGGTTGAGCAATTTCGCGGCCGGGAGTTCAAGGTGGAACTGTTGCCCAAAGTGAAGATAGAGATAATCGCGCATGAAAAGGACGTCGATAAGATAGTTGAGGGCATTTACAGGACTTCCAGAACCGGCGAGATAGGTGACGGCAAGATATTTGTCTACCCGGTAGACAACGCCATGCGAATCCGCACCGGCGAAAAAGGGGACTCAGCTCTTTAAATGGTCGATGAGGAACTCATTAGAAAAATACGGAAATTAAAGGATGAGAACCGATATACTTTGCACGATCTCTCGAAACGGCTCGATATGCATCTCTCTACAGTAGAGAGATGGCTTAAGACAGGGCATATCAATAAAGTTTACGCGAGAGTCGTGAGGGAAAGATTGGGGATAAATTAGAGTGCGACCGACTGTCATTGCGAGGAGCGAAGCGACGAAGCCCTGAGTTTTTGTCGAAGGGCTTTGCTCCTGCTTCGGCTACGACTCGCAGTCGCTCGCAATGACGCACGTTAGAGCTTTGCAAATTTTTTTGCTCAATTATTCCCAATTGAATAAACAGATGGATAATACCGAGAATTTGAAAGGAGGCGGATGTAGATGGATATGAAGATAGTTGTTGATACGATATGGGTATTGATTACGGCGAAGATGGTTTTCTTTATGAATTTGGGTTTTGCCATGGTGGAGTCGGGTTTTGCCAGAGCGAAAAATTGCGTGAACATCCTGTCCAAAAATTTTATCGTCTTCGCAGTATCATCGCTTGGATTTCTGTTTTTGGGATGGGGATTGATGTTCGGCGACGGAAACGCGTTTGTCGGCCTAAAGGGGCTATTCTTCGCAAGCGGCATGGACAATTCGCCCGCGACCGGCGCGGCATATGAAGGAGTCTATTCGGCGATTGCCTGGACAGGCGTTCCGTTTTGGGCGAAATTCTTCTTCCAACTCGTATTCTGTGGAACGGCCGCGACAATCGTCTCCGGCGCGGTAGCGGAAAGGATAAAGTATCTATCATTTATCATCTTCTCTTTCATAATGACGATGGTCATATATCCAATAGTCGGTCACTGGGTCTGGGGCGGGGGATGGCTGGCTCAGAAAGGCATGTTTGATTTTGCCGGATCCACTGTCGTTCACTCTGTGGGAGGATGGGCCGCCCTGGCCGGCGTGCTCGTTTTGGGCCCTCGTTTCGGAAAATATTCCAATGGCAAGATAAACCCCATACCCGGGCACAATCTTTCCCTCGCGACCTTGGGGACATTCGTTCTATGGTTTGGATGGTTCGGATTTAACCCTGGCTCAACAATGAGCGCTGACCCAATGGCAATTAGTCACGTTGCTATTACAACAAATACAGCGGCTGCCGCGGCCATAATGAGTTCTACTATTATATCGTGGCTCTTCTTAGGCAAGCCGGATTTAGGCATGACCCTCAATGGATGCCTCGCCGGGCTTGTGGCCATAACGGCCCCTTGCGCCTTCGTGAGCGTGGCAAGTTCTATTGTCATCGGTTTGATCGCTGGCGTATTAGTGGTATTGTCTGTCATCTCTTTCGATAAGTTGAAGATAGATGATCCGGTCGGAGCGTTATCCGTGCATTTGGTAAACGGGGTCTTCGGCACCCTCTGCGTAGGGCTATTTGCCATTGACAAGATAACCGGAACGGCAACAGGGAACGGCTTATTTTACGGCGGCGGTTGGAAATTGTTTAACGCGCAATTGACGGCTGTCATCAGCGTGGCCATTTATACCTTTATAGTTTCTCTTATCGCATGGGCCATTTTAAAAGTAACCATAGGCATTAGGGTCAGTTTGCAGGAAGAGATTGAGGGGCTGGACATAGGCGAGCATGGCAATTCCGCTTACCCGGAATTTTTAGGAAGAAAGCCCGCATACTCATTCTTGGGAATTAAGTCTGATAAGTAAAATAAAGATGGGGGAGGAAAAGTAAATGAAAAAGATCGAAGTCATAATACGGCCCGAGCGGCTCGAGGCGGTGCGCGCGGCTTTAGAAAATGCCGGGTGCGCGGGCCTCATGATCTCTGAGATTGAAGGGCACGGCAAGCAGAAGGGCGTCGTCCAGCAGTGGCGAGGCGAGAAGTATAAGGTTGACCTTTTGCCAAAGGTAAAGATAGAAGCTATAGTGAGGGACGAAGAGGTAGAGAGGCTAATCAAGGCGGTCATCGATAACGCTCGGACAGGAGAGGTAGGAGATGGAAAAATATTTATCTCTCCTATAGAAAACGTTATACGTATTCGCACCGGCGAGAACGGAGAGAGCGCGATATAGACGCCGGATAATAAAATGATAGAAAAGGTTGGCCGTTCAGAGGTTTTTTTTATTCAATTTTTGCTCAATTGATTAATCAAATGAGCAAAAAAACTTAAGACAATACGGAGGGTTGGTAAGCCGGCGCATTCGCGGAACGAATGAATTTAGGTAAGCGGAGGGGATATGGCAAAGAACCGATGAGCGGGGCAAAGAGGCGATAGGTTAAGATATAAAAAGTCCTTGTATCCTTTTCGTGGGATATGTTATAATCCATCGATAGACAGCCTTATATAAATCCATTTCAAATCGGAGGAATTCATGGAAAAGAAAGACAAGGACTATGTCTTAAAAAAGGTCAAAGAAAATAACATCAAATTCATACGGCTCTGGTTTACTGACGTATTGGGGTTCCTGAAGGGATTCGCGATAACAGTAGATGAATTGGAAGGCGCTTTGGACGAAGGCATGGGATTTGACGGTTCATCCATAGAAGGTTTTGCGAGAATAGAAGAGTCGGATATGATTGCCAGGCCCGATCCCGAGACTTTCCAAATAATTCCATGGAGGCCAAAAGAGCAGGGTGTCGCAAGGATGTTTTGCGACATATATGAGCCGTCCGGCAAACCGTTTGAGGGCGATCCGCGCTATGTTTTAAAGAAGAACCTTAAACGCGCGAAAGATTTGGGCTTTACCTATAATGTGGGACCAGAATTAGAATATTTCTATTTTGCCAACTCGCAAACTACGGAATTATTGGACAAGGGCGGTTATTTTGACCTA
>MHFL01000047.1:36165-46584 GCA_001804165.1 Omnitrophica bacterium RIFCSPLOWO2_01_FULL_45_10
TATTCACACCATGAAGTGGCGGCCTCCCAGCATGAGATAGACCTAAGATACCAGGACGCGCTCACAATGGCCGATAACGTAATGACTTACCGCCTCATTGTGAAAGAGATAGCGAGACAGCAGGGTGTTTATGCCACATTCATGCCAAAACCTGTATTTGGGATTAACGGCTCCGGTATGCACGTCCATCAGTCGCTATTCAAGGGCGAGAAAAACGCGTTCTTCGACGAAAACGATAAATACCATCTATCCAAGATCGGCAAATCTTATATAGCGGGATTGCTCCGGCATGCGCCGGAGATAACCTCCATAACGAGTCAATGGGTAAACTCTTATAAACGGCTGGTGCCCGGCTATGAGGCCCCTGTCTATATCTGTTGGGCGCAGATGAACCGTTCGGCATTGATAAGGGTGCCGATGTATAAACCCGGCAAAGAGAAGGCGACACGTATAGAGTATCGATCGCCGGATCCGGCATGCAATCCTTATCTTACATTCTCTGTGATGCTGGCCGCTGGTCTCGAAGGCATCGAGAAGAATTATGAAATTCCTGAACAGTCCACCGATAACATCTACAAGATGACGGCGGAAGAGAGGGCGGGATCCAAGATAGAATCACTGCCGGAGGATTTATTTGAGGCGATAAAATTGACTGAAAACAGCGATATTGTCAAGCGCTCGCTTGGCGCAAAGGTTTTCGACTATTTTATAAGGAACAAAAAGATGGAGTGGGACGAATATAAGGCGCAGGTTTCCGGTTATGAGATTCAAAAATATTTGCCTATTCTTTAATCACTATTTGGCTTGACAAAAAATTTTTTTTGCGGTATAATTGCCTAAAATTTAGGCGCATTACAATGGCGTAGTGCGCATCTTTATAAATTGAAGACATGGACGTCCTCAAAGGGAGGACGTTTTTTATTTTAGCGAAGGAGGAAATATGAGTTTTAGCAAGCCAAACGCGTCACAAGCAACTTTGACAAAGAATAGAATTTCGCCGTCACCTATATCGGGTATATGCGTAACCTGTTTAGATGGCTGTCCGGGTCCTTGCGAGGTGGGCAGGTCCGCCTTGCGCGGTAGGGAGGTACTATATCCCCAGCCGTTTGGTAAAGTGATTTCCGGCTCAGAGAAGGATTACCCGGTAGATTTATCACATTTTAACATTTCCGGTACCTGCGTTGGCGCTGTCGGTATTGAGGCGGATTCGGACAAGGCGACATTTCCTAACGTGAATATTTCAACAGCGGTTGGTTCTAAAGAGAAGATAAAATTAAAAGTCCCATTCTTCACAGGCGCTCTGGGCTCAACTGAAATAGCGCGAATCAACTGGGAACCTACGGCTATCGGCGCCGCAATCTGCGGCACTATTTTGGTCATAGGGGAGAATGTCTGCGGCATGGACCATAATGCTGAGATAAAAAAAGGCAAGATAGTCAAATCTCCTGAGATGGAACGCCGAATTAAAATATTCAAAGATTGGTACGATGGATATGGGACGGTGCTGGTGCAACTCAATGTTGAAGACACCCGCCTGGGAGTGGCTGAATACGTAATAGACAAACTGGAAGTGGATACGATCGAACTTAAGTGGGGTCAGGGAGCCAAGGACATTGGAGGTGAGGTAAAACTGCCTTCTTTGGAGCGCGCGTTGGAATTGAAGAAACGGGGATATCTTGTCATGCCTGATCCGGAGGACCCTATCGTGCAGGCGGCGTTTAATAATGGGGATTTCAAGGAATTTGAAAGGCACTCACGGCTTGGCATGGTGGACGAGGAGGGTTTCTACAAAGCGGCCCAGCGCTTGAGAAAATTAGGCGCAAAACACGTTACATTAAAGACAGGCGCTTATAGGCCGGCCGATCTTGCTCGAGCGGTTAAATTTTCGAGCGAGGCAAAGATAGACCTTCTTACGGTGGACGGCGCCGGCGGCGGTACCGGAATGAGCCCATGGAGAATGATGAACGAGTGGGGAATACCTACGGTGCAGATAGAGTGCCTCCTGTACAGATATCTCAATGTGTTGTCTAAGAAGAAAAAATTCATCCCGGACTGCGCGATAGCGGGAGGGTTCTCTCTGGAAGACCATATATTCAAGGGACTGGCGCTGGCCGCTCCATATATTAAGGCCATATGCCTGGGCAGGGCAACCATGACGGCCGCGATGGTCGGAAAAACCATAGGCGAGATGGTCAAACACAGAAAACTCACCCCTGAACTTGAGAAATACGGCTATGATATCGAACAGATTTTCGTTGGCGCGGCTCAATTGAAGGCAAAGTACGGCAAGGATTATGAGAAAATACCGGCAGGCGCCATAGGTCTTTACAACTATTACGATAGACTATCCCTTGGATTAAAACAGCTTATGGCAGGCAATAGAAAATTTAGCTTGAAGCACATTTCCCGCGATGATCTCATCGCGCTCACGCCGGAGGCGGCGGCGATATCGGGCCTTCCGTATGTAATGGATAAAGATCGGGATGATGTCAATAAAATCTTAAATTCGTAACAGGGGTTACCAAAATCGGGTGATTTCTACTTGTACTATTGTAGGTAAAATTTAGGCACATAGTGGTGCCAAATTAGGCAAAAGTAAAGAACACAGACGTTCAATTGGTCAATTGTCATGGCCGGTTGGACGTTTTTTTAACCAGAGCAATTAAGGAGGATCGCATGGCAAAAAGAAAAGAGCAAAAAGAAGTGAGGACAAAAAACCCGCTTAAAAACGGGTCATTTGATGATAGCGCCGCAAAGGCCGTCGCGAAGATTATAGAAGACAATAAGATACAGATAGTTGACCTTAAATTTAACGACTTACCGGGATTATGGCAGCATTTTTCAATCCCGGCATCGGAATTGCAGGAGATGGATGATATCATGAGGTCGATCTGGGTGGACGGAATAGGTTTTGACGGCTCGTCGATACGTGGATTCCAGAAGATACAGGAATCGGATATGATACTGATACCCGATCCATCGACAGCGATAGTTGATCCGGTCTGCGAAGTTCCCACATTGAGTCTAATCTGTGATATCTATGATCCTCTTACGCGAAAACCATACACACGCGACCCAAGGTACATAGCGAAAAAATCGGAACAATATCTCAAAAATTCAGGGATCGCGGATGACATATACTTTGGCCCTGAAGCCGAATTCTTCCTATTCAACGACGTCCGTTTCGATCAGACTGAAAACGCCGGTTACTATTTTCTTGATTCTATCGAGGCGGACTGGAACACAGGCAGAGTTGAGAATCCCAACTTAGGTTATAAGATACGCTTTAAAGAGGGTTATTTCCCCGTTCCACCGCACGATTCCTTACAGGATTTGAGATCGAGGATCATCATAAAGATGAAAGAGGCGGGCATAAACGTTGAGGTTCACCACCACGAAGTCGCCACCGCGGGCCAATGCGAAATCGACATGAAGTTCGATAAACTGACGAAGATGGGAGACAGCCTTTTGCTGTACAAGTACATAATAAAAAATATGGCGAAAAAGAACAACATGGTCGCCACATTCATGCCGAAGCCGCTTTTCGCGGATAACGGCTCAGGCATGCATTGCCATCAGAGTTTATGGAAGAACGGTAAAAATCTATTTTTCGATAAAAATGGCTACGCGCTTTTGAGCCAAACGGCTAAATATTATATAGGAGGGCTATTAAAGCACGCGAATAGTCTCATGGCATTTTGCGCGCCGACAACCAACTCCTATAAGAGGCTCGTGCCGGGATATGAGGCGCCTGTAAATCTGGTATATTCTCAGCGCAATCGATCCGCGGCCGTTAGAATACCTATGTACACGGATAACCCTAAGTCGAAGAGAATAGAGTTTCGTCCTCCGGATCCATCGTGCAACGCGTATCTTGCCTTTAGCGCCATGCTCATGGCGGGATTGGATGGGATACAGAAAAAGATAGATCCAGGCGAACCGATGGATAAAGACCTATTCGAACTGAGCGATGAAGAACTCACGATGATACCCACTGTTCCGGCCTCGCTTCGAAGGGCTATCGACGCGCTGGAAGCGGATCAGGAATACCTTCTGAAGGGCGGCGTATTTACTCAGGATGTCATCGATATCTGGCTCGAATATAAGCGCAAAAAAGAAATAGACGCGGTTAGGATGAGGCCCCATCCTTATGAGTTTTACCTTTATTTCGATATTTAATTGACTTATCCACTCATAGTAGCCCAGGCTTAAGCCTGGGCTACTATGAGTGTCGCTAACCCGGCGGCGTGTTTTTTTGTTTGAGTCTGCCTATATTTTGTGCAAAAATTGAAAATGACAAACATTTCGATCGCTAAAGACGAGAAGAAGTTGAAAGAGATGCTCATCCAACTATTACGGCAGGAAGGATATGCTGTTTCGGCCGAGACGGGTGTTCGCGGAGACTTCATCCGGGTTACAAGTAGGGAGTCGGTAGATATTGATTCTTTGAAAGAAAAAGTGATAAAATTAGAGGATGCGTTATACTCTGAGAAGAAGGGCCTAGTTTACAAATCTATTTTAGATACTATTGAAAAGCCGATGATTGAGCACATATTGGAGCGAACTGAAGGCAACCAACTGAAAGCGGCCGGAATATTGGGCATAAATCGAAATACGATACGTGTGAAGATTAAGAGATTAGGGATCGATCCGAAAGTCTACAGGAATAAATAAAAAATATATGGACAAGAAACAAATGCTAGAAAAGCGCGGTTTATACGACAGCCGTTATGAGCGCGGTTCCTGCGGCGTGGGTTTCGTATGCGATATCAAGG
This sequence comes from Omnitrophica bacterium RIFCSPLOWO2_01_FULL_45_10, assembly GCA_001804165.1. GTDB lineage: Bacteria > Omnitrophota > Gorgyraeia > 2-01-FULL-45-10 > 2-01-FULL-45-10 > 2-01-FULL-45-10-A. Next base: position 40,941 of record MHFL01000047.1, read on the forward strand.
GCTCGAGGAGTAATAAGACAATCCATTTGGGGCTGGAGGCCCTTAAACGTCTATTGCATAGAGGCGCAACCGGCTCTGACCCGAAGACGGGAGACGGCGCAGGCATTTTGATCCAAACCCCGCACGATTTTTTCAAAAAAGTTTCAGAAGGTATAAAGATCGACCTGCCCGATTTTGGCGCATACGGCACAGGTCTTGTATTCTTACCAAAGGATGGGAAAGATCGTCGCTTTTGTAAAGACGCCTTTGCCAGAATCATTAAGGATGAGGGTCAAACCATTTTGGGTTGGCGAGACGTTCCTGTAGACAATTCCGATATTGGTAATACTGCGCGTGAGACCGAACCGGTCATAGAGCAACCTTTTATCTCCCGGAGCCCCGCTTTAAAAACGCAAGAGGATTTTGAAAGGCGCCTTTATGTCATAAGAAAACGCGTTGAAAATATAATGCGTTCCTCCAAATTAAAAGAAAAATCTTACTTTTACATCACGAACATCTCTTCACGAACCTTCTCCTATAAAGGCCTTCTAATGTCAACGCAGTTGGAGAAATTCTTCATTGACCTCAAAGACGAAAGATTAACGAGCAGCTTATGTCTTATGCACGCCCGCTACAGCACAAATACGTTTCCCACATGGGATTTAGCGCAACCATTCAGATTTCTAGCTCATAATGGCGAAATAAATACCCTAAGAGGCAATATCAACTGGATGAAGGCAAGGGAAAGGCTTTTAAAAAGCGCTCTTCTGTCGCCCGGGGATATCAAGAATATATTGCCCATAATAGTGCCTGGAGGAAGCGACTCCGCTATAATCGACAATGTTTTTGAACTGCTTGTATTAGCTGGCAGGTCTCTGCCGCATGCGATGATGATGTTGATACCTGCGGCATGGGAGCAGGACAAAATAATGGATAAGAAACTAAAAAGTTTTTATCAATACCACGCCTGTTTCATGGAACCCTGGGACGGCCCTGCGGCTATCGCATTCACCGACGGAACAAGGATTGGCGCCTCATTGGATAGAAACGGTCTTAGGCCAGCCAGATATATCATCACCAAGGATGATTTTGTAGTTATGGCATCGGAGGTTGGAGTTTTGGATATAGAGCCGTCAAATATCGCGAGATCTGGCAGGCTTGAGCCGGGAAAACTCTTCTTCGTCGATCCCGAGGAGGGAAGAATAGTCCACGACGAAGAGATAAAAGATACGGTTTCCAGACAAGGGCCTTATCATCTATGGGTAAAAGAGAATCTCACAGAACTCGGCGACGTTAAGGAGCGCTCCTCTTCTAGAAAAGGCCCTGGTCACAAGCAAGGTAGAGAGGGAAAAAAAGATGAGGCTCTTTCCTTGTTGAAGGCCTTTGGCTATACGCGCGAAGACCTTAAGTTCATAATGAAACCTATGGTTTTAGAGGGATATGAGCCAACCGGCTCTATGGGAAACGATACCCCGCACGCGGTATTATCCGTCCGGCCGCAGCTCTTATACAATTATTTTAAACAACTCTTTGCGCAGGTTACCAACCCTGCCATAGATCCGATACGCGAAGAACTCGTTATGAGTCTTTATAGTTTTGTCGGCGCTCAAAAGAATATTTTGGACCAGACGCCGCGGCATTGCAAAAAACTATTGGTGAGAGAGCCGGTCCTTACCAATAAAGACTTGGAAAAGATCCGCGGTATAAAAGAGAAAGGTTTTAAAGCCAAGACGCTCTCGCTTCTATTTTCTGTAAAAGACGGAAAAAGAAATGACGAAGCTAATTTCATCAGGACATTGGACGCTATATGCCGTCAGGCGGAATCGGCCATAATAGACGGCCATAGTTTCATCATCTTAAGTGATAGGGGGATAGATGCTGAACATTGCGCATTGCCAAGTCTGGTGGCATGCGGCGCGGTCCATCATCATCTGGTGAGGAAGGCGCTTAGAACGCAGATTGGAATAATCGTTGAGAGCGGCGAGCCAAGAGAGGTCCATCACTTCGCGCTTCTATTTGGATATGGCGCTGACTGCGTGAATCCTTACCTGGCCTACGAGGCGGTAGAGCGCCTGGTCATTGAAGGCGAAGTTAACATGGGCTTGATAAGCAGTTTAAAGAACTACCATAAGGCCGTCAATAAAGGCATACTGAAGATACTATCCAAGATGGGGATTTCCACTTTACAAAGTTACCGAGGCGCTCAGATATTTGAAGCCTTGGGTCTAAAAGAAGCGGTGATTGAACGTTGTTTTACAGGCACCGTATCGCGGATAGGAGGAGCGGGATTTAAGGAGATTTCTCGGGAAACCATTTTGAGGCACAGAGAGGCCTATCCAAAAAAAGAGGTATCCGCGTCGTACTTAGACACAGGCGGAATCTATCAGTGGAAACTGGACGGCGAATTCCACTTATGGAATCCTGAAAGCATCGCGAGTTTACAGGACGCGGTGCGCAAGGACGATTACAACATCTATAAAAAGAAGTTCTCAATCTTGATAAATGAACAATCAAAAAATCCGACTACTTTGAGGGGTTTGCTTAAATTTAAACGGACTAAACCCATATCTATTGATGAGGTCGAGCCAATAGAGTCAATATTCAAACGGTTCGCGACCGGAGCGATGAGTTTTGGCTCAATCTCGCGGGCCTGCCATGAAACGATAGCGAAAGCAATGAATAGGCTGGGGGCCAGATCCAATTCAGGCGAGGGCGGGGAGGACCCTGTCAGGTTTGTTCCGCTTCCAAACGGCGATTCCGTTTCGAGCGCGGTGAAACAGGTAGCATCAGGCAGGTTTGGCGTCACAACAAATTATTTAGTCAACGCAAAAGAACTGCAAATCAAGATCGCCCAAGGGGCAAAGCCGGGCGAGGGGGGCCAGCTGCCGGGTCATAAGGTTAGCGCCGTAATCGCCCGAACACGCTATACAACGCCCGGCGTAACCCTAATATCGCCTCCGCCGCATCACGACATTTATTCCATTGAGGACCTCGCGCAGTTGATATTCGATCTAAAAAACACAAACCCCGAGGCGCGCGTCAGCGTAAAACTCGTATCAGAGATAGGCGTTGGAACAATAGCGATGGGCGTGGCCAAGGGACATGCGGACATGATATTGATATCCGGCGGAGACGGAGGAACGGGCGCGTCACCATTAAGTTCGATAAGGCATGCGGGGCTGCCCTGGGAATTGGGCTTATCGGAAACACATCAGATTCTCATCCTGAACAACTTGAGGTCGAGGGTCCGTTTACAGACCGACGGCCAGATGAGGACCGGCAGGGACGTGGCCATAGCGGCGCTTTTGGGCGCGGAGGAATTCGGATTTTCCACGGCGGTCCTAATCGCGCTCGGATGCGTAATGTTGAGGCATTGCCACCTGAACAACTGCTCTCTCGGCGTGGCCACACAGGATGAAATATTGGAAAAGAGATTCACCGGTAGGCTTGAATATGTTATGAACTATTTTAAATTTGTGGCGCAGGAATTACGCGAGATCATGGCAAGTTTAGGTTTCACGACTGTCGATGAGATGATTGGCAGGACCGACCTTTTAGAAATGAATACTGACATACTACCATGGAAGGCGCGGGGGATAGATTATTCAAAAATCCTATACAGGCCTGATGTGCCGAAAACCGTCGGGAGATACTGTAAGATCAAGCAGGGGCACGCAATCGATAAGGTTTTAGACCTCAAGTTGATAGAATTGGCGAAAGGCGCGTTGGAGAAGGGCTCGGCCGTAAAGAAAGAGCTGACCATAAACAACACCAATAGGACAACCGGTGCGATGTTAAGCGGAGCTATCTGTAAAAAATATGGGGAAGAGGGTCTGCCGGAAGGCACTATCCATTTTAAGTTTAAAGGAGCTGCCGGCCAAAGTTTTGGGGCATGGCTCGGACGCGGCGTCACGCTCGAATTGGAAGGCATGTCTAATGACTATGTAGGAAAAGGCATCTCGGGAGGAAAGATAATAATATATCCGGACAAAAGGGCGTCTTTTAAACCCGACGAAAATATAATCATTGGAAATACCGCCTTCTATGGCGCGATAAATGGCGAGGCATACATAGCAGGGGTAGCGGGCGAAAGATTCTGTATAAGAAACTCAGGACTTTATGCTGTGGTTGAAGGAGTTGGCGATCACGGCTGTGAGTACATGACGGGTGGAAGGGTGGTTATTTTAGGCGGGACAGGAAGAAACTTTGGCGCGGGCATGTCGGGCGGAATCGCTTATGTCTGGGATAGGGGTGGCAAATTCAAGTCGAGATGCAATATGGCGATGGTTGAATTAGAGAACTTGAATGAAAGCGATTTCGAAACGATTAAAAATATGCTCAGCGATCATTATCGCCACACTAAAAGCGGCCTTGCAAAAGAAGTTTTAGATGATTTCAAGAGCAAAATGAGGGAATTTATAAAAGTAATGCCGATAGAGTATAAGCGCATTTTAGAAGGCGAGGCCTTGGAAAAGAAGTTGGAGGTCTCAGAGGTATCTGATGGGTGACGTCAAAGGTTTTCTAAAAGTCAAGAGAGAAGCGGCAACATACAGGCCCGTATGCGAGCGCCTCAAGGACTGGCGCGAGGTTATCCTGTTTCGCAAAGAGGAGGCGTCGAAAGAGCAGGCCTCTCGCTGTATGGATTGCGGAACGCCATTTTGTCATTGGGGCTGCCCTGTAGGTAACTACATACCGGAATGGAACGACTTCGTATTTCACGGCCAATGGAAGAGGGCATTAGAACTATTACACGCGACGAATAATTTCCCTGAATTCACCGGAAGGTTGTGTCCTGCCCAGTGTGAGACCGCTTGTGTATTAGGCATTAACGATGACCCGGTGACCATTCGTGAAAATGAACTTGCCATCATTGAGGAGGCCTTTAAAAGGGGTTACATCAAGCCTGTCCCTCCAAAAAGCCGAACCGGAAAGGAAATTGCCGTAATCGGCTCAGGCCCTGCCGGTTTGGCGGCCGCTGACCAATTGAATAAAGCGGGCCATAAGGTAACGGTATTTGAGATGTATGATAGAATCGGAGGCATACTGCGCTACGGAATTCCTGATTTCAAACTCGAGAAATCGATCATAGACAGGCGCCTCAAGATCCTCGAAAAAGAGGGGATTGACTTCATTACAGGCGTAAATGTCGGCATGGAGATGTCGATAGATAGATTAAAAAGAAACTTTGACGCGGTCTTGCTCTCAGGCGGCAGCCGCGTGCCGCGGGACTTGAGCATCGAGGGCCGGAATTTAAAAGGAATCAATTTCGCCATGGATTATCTCATCCAATCTAATAGAAGGGCGCAGGGCGAAAAAATACCGCATGAAGAATTGATCGACGCTAAAGGCAAGCATGTCGTCGTAATAGGCGGTGGAGATACGGGCGCTGATTGCGTCGGAACAGCTCATAGACAGGCCGCTGCATGCGTGGTCCAGATAGAGATTATGCCTAAGCCGGCATCATGCCGAACCGAAGACTTCCCATGGCCGCGATATCCCTTGATCCTAAAGACCTCAACGAGCCACGAGGAAGGCGGCGAGAGGCAGTGGTCGATTTTGACCAAAAGATTCTCCGGCGTTGGCGGTCAGGTCAGGAAACTATCCTGCGTCAAAGTCGATTTTTCACTAAAAGATGAGAAGTGCTGTCCTGTAATGAAAGAAACTG
>MHFL01000047.1:46613-46867 GCA_001804165.1 Omnitrophica bacterium RIFCSPLOWO2_01_FULL_45_10
AAACTATATGACTTCAGAGAAAGGTATCTTCTCGGCCGGCGACATGAGACGCGGCCAATCCTTAATAGTTTGGGCGATCTCCGAGGGCCGACGCGCCGCGCATTCCATCGACAGATATCTCATGGGCTCTAGCACCCTTCCATTAATATAATCAAGAAGTAAAATATTTTGTGATGTGTAGGCAGATACCGGCAGGATGCCCTTAAGGCGTAATCCCCGAATTTTCTCTGTAAAATTCGGGGATAGTGTATTCG
>MHFL01000048.1:0-12120 GCA_001804165.1 Omnitrophica bacterium RIFCSPLOWO2_01_FULL_45_10
CTAAATACTGATACCAGGTAAATAGCGCCGCGCCGAGCGCCCCTCCGGCGTCGCCTGCGGCCGGCTGTATCCATATATCCCTGAAAGAGGTCTCGCGCAAAATTCCGCCGTTAGCCACGCAGTTCAGCGCGACTCCGCCGGCCAGAGTAAGATAATCCTCACCCGTTACTTTATGGACATGATTTGCCATCCTAAGCACCGCCTCTTCGGTCACTTCCTGGACGGAACGGGCAATGTCCATATCTCTTTGAGTCAATTTTGACTCAGGCCTGCGCGGTTCGCCCTGAAAGAGTTTATGAAATCTCTTATTGGTCATCGTCAGACCTGCGCAGTAATTGAAATATTTCATATTGAGTTTAAAGGAGCCGTCGTCTTTCAAGTCGATCAATTCTTTCAATATCAGGTCCTTATACACAGGCCTCCCGTATGGCGCGAGGCCCATCACCTTGTACTCTCCTGAATTGACCTTGAATCCTGTATAATAGGTAAAGGCGGAATAGAGAAGCCCTAAGGAGTGGGGAAATTTGATCTCCGCGTTGAGTGAAATATTATTATCAAGGCCTGCGCCGTAACTTGCTGTCGTCCATTCGCCGACGCCGTCCATTGTGATTATGGCCGCCTTCTTGTAAGGAGAGGGAAAAAATGCGCTCGCGGCGTGCGACTCGTGGTGCTCAGGGAATATCATGGGCCCATCGTACTTCAGTTCTTTCCTGATGAGATCCTTCATCCATAATTTCTTCTTGAGCCATAATGGCACGGCCATGAGGAAGGATCTTATGCCAAACGGCGCGTAAGCGAGGTAGGTTTCCAGTATTCTCTCGAACTTGATGAAGGGCTTATCGTAGAAGGCGACGTAATTGATATCCTTTATCGTTATGCCGGCGTCTTCCAGGCAGTAATTAACCGCGTTTGAGGGAAATGAGTGATCGTGCTTCTTCCTTGTGAATCGTTCCTCTTGGACGGCTGAGACTATGTCGCCGTCCTTTATGAGAGCGGCGGCGGAATCATGATAAAAACAGGATATTCCTAAGATGTACATGGCTTATTTTTCACAAGGAACTCTTGATCTTCGCCAGAATCGCCTCTTTTGAATTCACGCCTATCATGCGCGAGACTTCAATGCCATCTTTGAAGAGGACCAGTGTCGGGATATTTAATATGGAGAATTGTGATGCTATATCAGGACTGTCATCGACGTTGGTCTTCACCACTCTAATAGTATCTTTCATCTCTTCCTGAATCTTTTCAACAGTTGGCGCGATTATCTTGCACGGCATACACCACGGCGCCCAAAAATCGACCAATACCGGTATGACCGACTTTAAAACTTCTTTTTCAAAATTCGCTTGCGTCGCTTCTTGCATATTTAATCATCCTCTCTTTTGAATTACGTTCGTCGGGCAAACCTCAAAACACTTGCCGAAATTCCCGCACTTCATAGGGTCGATTCTGGCGAGATTCGATTCTACCTTTACCGCCTGTATTGGACAGGCCTTTTCACACTTTCTGCATGCGATACAGCCGCTTTTACAAACCTTGGCGACGACCGCTCCAACATCGGTTGAGGAGCACTTAACGTAATATTTCTTCGCGACCGGAAGAAGGACAAACAGATTCTTCGGACAGGCCTTAACGCATGCCCCGCAGGCAGTGCATTTATCCGGATCGACCTCGGGAATCTCCTGGGCCGTCATTCTTATCGCGTCGAAAGGGCAACTCGTTACGCAGTCGCCGAAACCAAGGCATCCGAAGATACATGCCTTCTGGCCGCCAAATACCAAAGTCGCGGCCTTGCAGTTCTTGATCCCTGTGTAATTAAATTTATCGACCGCGTTCACCCCGCCGTTACACAAGACAGTCGCGGCTGTTTTTACTTTCGACCTGTGCTCGACGCCGAGTATCTCGGAAATGGACTTTCGCGCCTCTTCGTTGGCAACGACACAACCGGATGGATGGATCACCCCCGCCTTCACGGCCTCGGCGAAATTGGCGCACCCCGCCTTGCCGCAAGCGCCGCAGTTAGCGCCCGGCAGTTTAGATAATATGAGCGCGACTTGCGGGTCGGCCTCGATACCGAAAATTTTAAGCGCGTACGCAAGGCCCAGGCCGAAAACAAGGCCCAGGCCTGTCATCGCCGCAACCGGAATTACTATATTTGCAATCACCCTCATTGCCCCTTATTTACCCTTATCTGTCCCTTATCTACAATTATACTTTAAACCCGCTGAATCCTAAAAACGCCAAGGACATGAGACTCGCTATAACGAACGTAATGGGGATATCTTTTAAACATTTGGGAATTTCGGCGAACTCGATCCTCTCCCTTATTCCGGACATGATGAACATCGCAAGCGTATATCCCGCCCCTGCGCCGAAACCTTGAAGCAGCGCCTTTAGAAAACTGCCATCTACGGCCTTTCCGTTTAAGAAGAATACATCGGTATTCAAAACCGCCACGCCGAAGACCGCGCAGTTCACGGTGATGAGCGGTAGATATATGCCGAATGTTTTATAAAGGCCGGGCGCCTTCTTCTGTATCACTATCTCCGTGAATTGGACGAATGAGGCGATGACTAAGATAAAGCTTATTGTCCTTAAATATTCAAGGTGAAAGGGGAGAAGGATGAAATTATATATGAGCCAACTTATCAAAGATGCCATCGTCGTCACGAACGTCACGGCCACCCCCATCGATACTGCCGGCCCGGTATTTTTAGATACGCCTATGAACGAGCACAAGCCTAAAAATCGCGAAAGGATAAAATTATTTATGAATACAGCGCTTATTATTATTGTAATATAACTTGCGAGATCCATTTAATCCTTCTTTCCCCTTCTCAACCCTTTTTTCGCCGTAAAATAATTTATAAGCCCTATCAATAATCCGATCGTGAGAAGCGCGCCGGGCGCGAGAATCATAAAGAGCGGCGGCTCGAAGACCCTAGAAAATGAGAATCCCAGCGCGGTCCCATTCCCCAAAGATTCCCGTATCGCAGATATCACGATTAGCGCCAATGTGAAACCTATTCCCATTCCTAAGGCGTCGATTATCGAGCGCATCGGAGGCTCTTTAGACGAGAACGCCTCAGCTCGGCCCAAGACTATACAATTCACTACTATTAATGGGACGAACATTCCCAAAGACCTTGATAAAGCGGGCGAGTAGGCCTTCATGAATAGGTCCGCGATCGTGACGAAAGTGGCGATTATGACGATATAACAGGGTATGCGCACCTTCTCAGGGACAATATTTCTGACGAGCGATACGAATATGCTTGAGCCGACGAGGACAAAGGTCGCCGCCAGTCCCATGCCTATGCCATTAGCGATGGTTGTTGAGACCGCGAGCGTCGGGCAAAGTCCCAGCACCATTCTAAATGTCGGATTTTCCCGCCAAATGCCTTTTAAAAACTCACCTAGTAATTTCACCTATCTAAGCCCCTTATATTCCCTTCTAATCCCCTATAATCCCTTCTCATCTTTCATTTTCGCCAAAAATTTATTCACCGTATCCCGTATAGCGTCTGAAACTGCCTTGCTCGATATCGTCGCTCCTGTTATCGCGTCAACGTCTTTCTTTAATTCAATACTATATGCCTGTTTTCCCTTAAATTGTCTTAAAAAATACGGTTCTTCTTCTTTCGGCCTTACCTCATTGATCTTCGCGCCGAGCCCGGGCGTCTCAGAGTGTTCCAAAATGGACACGCCTTTTATCGTACTGCTTAAATCTATTCCAACGAGCATGCGGATATAGCCGCTGTATCCTGTCCCTGTAGCCCTGATGCAGTATCCTACCAAACGTTTATTCTTAAACGCCTCAAGATATTCTACTCCATCGAGGGTTTTCTCGGTAAAGGTATCGGCGCCCGGCATAACAACCTTCGCCAATGCCGCTGACTCTTCTTTCTTAAGTTGGTCTTCTATCTTTGGCTTAGTCACTTCATACGTTACCGCCAATACAAGCGTCGCCGCGGCGCATATGAGCCCTAAGATAAGCCCGAATCTAAGCATCTGATTCATTATTTGACTACCTTTACCCATCCAAACCACTTAGGATGAGTATATCTATCTATTATAGGAACAAACGCGTTCATCATCAGGATGGCGTAAGATACTCCTTCCGGATATCCCGAAAATTTTCTTATTAAAAATGTTAAGGCCCCGCAGCCTACGCCGAATATAATCTTGCCTTTAGCGCTCAAAGGGCTCGTGACATAATCCGTAGCCATGAAGAAGGCCCCCAGCACGAGCCCGCCCGACAATATGAAGAACATGATGTCACCGGTAAATAGGCCGCCGCTTCCATTGAATATCCAACTCGTGAGCGCTATTGTCAATATGTACGCGAAGGGTATATGCCATGTGATATATCTTTTCCAAAATAGATATAGCGCTCCTGCGAGAAGAGCTAAGATACAAATTTCGCCGATACATCCGGCCCTGTTGCCAATGAATAAATCCCACTTCGAGATACCGGCCGCTAAATCCATATGCCTCTCTTTTAATAGGCCAAGCGGCGTAGCGCCCGTCACGGCGTCCGCCTTCCACCTCGGATTCTGCCAACTTGTCATATAGGCCGGCCATGAGAGCATTAAAAACGCCCTGCCTACCAAGGCAGGATTAAATATATTGTGACCCAAACCGCCGAATAGCTGTTTTGCTATAACTACAGCAAAGAATGTTCCTGTTATCGGCATCCAGAGCGGGACATTTGGAGGGAGATTGTAAGCCAATAGAAGGCCCGTAAGGACAGCGCTGCCATCTAATAGGGCGTTCAGGTCCTTTTTTCTTGCGGCGAGGATAAGCGCCTCAGCAAGTATCGCGGTTAATATAGAAGCACAGATTATAAAAAGCGACCTTATGCCGAATATAATTATACCTGCGATACCCGCGGGAATAAGAGAAAATGTTACGGCCCACATTATCTTCGATGTCGTAACCTCATCCCTGATGTGAGGGCCTATCGAAACAACCAGCGACTCAACCCCTTTTATTTTCTTCATCGTATCCATAACTTAGCCTGTCAAATGACTAATGTTATCCACAATGTAGGTCAGGCTTAAGCCTGACCTACATTGTGGATAACTTAGATTTCCCAAATTTCATCCAATCCAAAAGCGGTATCTTCGCAGGACACGTATAGGCGCATGAACCGCATTCATAACAGTGAACGATCCCTAAATCCTTTGCTTCTTGGAATTTTTCAAACTTAACGCGATACATCAACGTAGTAGGCGCGAGCCCCATCGGGCATACCTCCACGCACCTTCCGCATCTTATGCATATGCTTTCTTTTTCTTGGTGAACATCCTCGTCGGACAAAAATACGACCCCACTTGACCCCTTTATGATAGGAACGTCCATTGTGTATTGGTTTATGCCCATCACCGGCCCGCCGAAGATTATCTTCTTCGGCTCTTTCTCAAACCCGCCGAATATGTTAGTGAGGTCGCTCAATAACGTCCCTATCCTCACCCATAAATTCACCGGCTCTCTGACGCAAGTCCCGGTTATGGTTACGACCCTTTCAATCAACGGCTTTCCGAGATGGGCCGCTTCATATATTGCGACCGCTGTTCCTACATTCTGAACAACGCAACCCACATCCAAGGGAAGGCCTCCGGCAGGGACGACTCTGTTCAAAACCGATTTTATAACCTGCTTCTCCGCCCCTTGCGGATATTTCGTCTTCAATACAACGATTTCGGGTTTTGGATTACGGATTCCGGATTTTTCTAATGCCCTTTCCATCGCATATATCGCCGCAAGTTTATTGTCCTCTATCGCGATGAAGGCTTTTTCAGCGCCAAGAATCTTTAATATTATCTCAAGCCCCTTCAGTATTTCGTTCGATTTCTCGAGCATTAAGCGATGGTCGCAGGTTATGTACGGCTCACACTCAGCGCCGTTCAGGATTACGGTATCGATCGGCTTAGTCTTTGGAGGAGACAATTTTACATGAGTAGGAAATGCCGCGCCTCCCAGGCCGACTATCCCCGATTCTTTAATGATCTTTAAGAGTTCCTCCTTTGAAAGGGCGCTGACATCCCGGGGCGCATTGAGCCTGAAATCCTGATTTTCCTCATTATCCTTGGATTCGATCGTTATAGCCATGGAACGCGCCTGAGTGGGCGTGACCGAATATGCGATCCTCGTAACCTCGCCGGTGATGGTCGCATGGATGGGGCTTGAGATGTATCCTGAGGCCTTCGCTATCGCTTGACCCACTGTTACGTTGTCTCCAACTGACACAACCGGTTCAGCGGGCGAACCGACATGCTGGGAAAGCGGTATTACAACCTTTTTTGGCATAAAGGGGCGTTTTATGGGTTTATCGTATGTAAGCGTCTTAAATGTTCGCGGATGAACACCGCCATAAAATTTATAAGCCATCGGATGTTTCTCCTGGAATCGTTATTGAGGTATTATTATACATTACATATAAATAGATTGTCAAATACTAGGCTGTAAAAGTAGCCGTAACGCAAAAATATATTGACAACATTATACAATTGCGGTATCGTGATGACGAAACGAGGTAAATTATGGCCCAGGACAAGATAAATTGTTGTGAGACCTGCCAGATATATTGGACGTGCGAGACGAAATGGTATAGGGGTGAGCGGGGCGAGGAGAACATGTGTTGCCCTGTCTGCAACTACTATCGAGTCTGTATGGAAAAACTAAAAAAAGAGAAGGAACTGAAAGACAAGTAGTCTTTTCCCGCCTCTGTTATACCTTTATATCTCCTTATTTCAACTAACTTCTCGCCTATTATTGCTCGTTAGAAGTCCCGCGATTCCGAATATAGAGAAGACCGCGCCTGCCATAATCAGTATCCATAGTCTGTTAATATAAGCCGCCAGATAAGCGCTAAGGAACATAAAGGCTAAAAATGAGAGGTGAATGACGGCCTCAAGCGAACTGAATATCCTTCCCCGCACCCCATTGGGAATAGTCTCATGAGTCAATGTATTGATCGTGGCCATTATCGGGCTTATTGAGGCGCCGATTAGCCCTGATAAAAGGCCGTTGATTATAATGTTCGGACGGCGTTCCAAAAATTGCGAAAATAATATTATGGCTATTCCGCTCGCTACGAAACTTGTAAATATCACTCTCTTCCTGTGAAATCTCTGGCCAAATCTGCCGTATAATATGCTGCCGAAAAAGAGCCCTGCTACAAGAAACATGCCCAAAAATCCTAAGTCCCTCGTGGCTGTGCCAAACGCATTCTGAATGAGGACTATTATCACGCACGATATCGTCCCTATGCCTGCTTGTAAAAGGAAGAATACGGACATTATGAAACGCATATCCTTGTGTTTGACGAGATATTTCAGGCCCTCTCTCATCTCTAGGACTATGGACCTTTTAATGGAGCTTCCAAGCGCCATCTTAGTGGTCCTTAAATCCTCTCTCACACCTCTCATGAATCGCTCCGGCGCCATCATGCCGATGAATACAGCGGATATGAAAAAGGTCAGGCCATCGATATAAAATCCTCCGATAGGGCCCACATACCTCATATTGACTATTATGCCTGCCGCGACAAGACCGACAACATTGCCTATCATGTGTGTCGTGTCCTGAAGCATATTGGCCATTAAAAGTTTATCCTTGGTCACAATATCCGGTATTATAGCCATCTTGGACGGAACGAAAAACCGCGTAAGGGAGAACGACAGAAATATCACAAGATACACGGCAAGAATCTGCTCTAAAAATATGAATAAAGGAATTAATAAGACAAGCAGCCCTCTTAGGATGTCAGAGATTATCATGACGTTTCGCTTATTCAACCTATCTACCCAGACGCCCGCGATCGGCCCTATTAAAAATACGGGTATGACCGTGAATGATATCAGTTTGGCGAGCGCCATCTCTGAACCGGGGTTTCTTAGATATACTAAAGCGATGAGCGCCATCTGGGTAAGTTTATCGCCGAAGTTCGATATCACCTGCCCCAGCCAAAGGAATAGGAAATTCTTATTGCTCAGCATTTCGCGGAATCGAGTCATGCGATTAGGATATGGATCTGCCCTACTTCGCCCTTCGATTCGATTCGTTAACTCCGGTAGGGCTTCGTAGGGGCATTCCTGCGAAGCCTTACCTCGGTCTAACTGGTGAAGGGCGAAGCAGAATGGAGCTGGCGCTCAGATTTGAACTGAGGACCTGCGGTTTACGAAACCGCTGCTCTACCGACTGAGCTACGCCAGCTTGAATTCTTGTAAGTATATACTTCTCAAGCTATTGCTGAAACTGGTTCTTCTTGCTTAGTTTTACTACCAAGGGGCTTTGGTGCCAACTGGGTGCCAACTTGCTGTGGTAAAAGCTCTATTGCAGCCCTTTTGTGGCTTGGGGATAGGTGAGCATACTTATGTGTCATCTCAGGTGTCTTGTGGCCCACTAATTCTTGCACTGTTTTTATATCAATACCAGCCATTACCAATTGGCTGCAAAATGTATGCCTTAATGAATGAAACTTAATGTTGTCACCAATTATACCACAACTCCTTAAAGCTGTATCAAAACTTTTTCTTACATTAGTATAGGGCTTACCATCTTTACCAATCGCATGTAATATGAATTTCGATATCATTCCTCTTCTTCTTAGCCCAAACTCCAAAGGCCACTATTATCGTTTTCCCTTTTTTAGAAACTCTGACATCTCCGGCTCTTATCATAATATCCACCCATAAATGGTAACGACAAAAAAGGCATTAGATTTCTCTAACGCCGCAAATATCTCTTATGGTTGCATTAAATTTATATCGCCCACCTTAAGCCCTCTTATTCATTTGTCCCTTTATCCGTTTCACCGTACGCCATATATGGTTCTTAGGCTTAGGCGTGCCACAAAGTTCATAATCCTTCTTTTCTCCATTAACAACTTCGAGGTAATCTAAAACTTCGTTTAAATCATCACGGTCTATTTTTACTATAGTTTTCATCTCGATCCCTTATTCTTCATATTCCTAAAATTTTCTGTATAAAAACAGGCCTTGCATAAAAAGCTCGGCTAGTGCTACCGTGACCAGCCCCTTTAGTTCTGGGTTGGACATACACCCCCATAGCACCTGTTAATGCTTTAAACCCTTTTGTATTAAGAGCATTTTGAACCAATTCATAATCTTTTTTAACTTGGTCGTATAAATCTTTGTCGTTCAAATCGAATTTGCCACACGAAAGTAAAATTGACTTCGTTTCGTTTATATCATTATAGAGCCGAGCACATATAACCATCTCTTTTAACTTGTGCAATAGATGACTGTTTTCAAAAGGCGTGTTTTTTACTTGTTCGGGGTTAATCATTGTAATTTGCATGGTCTCTTTTGGCTTAATTATTCCGCTCTTTAACTTTTTCATAGAGACCATTTTTAACTCCCAGTGTCCACCATTAGGAGCTTGGATGTTACAGGCACCCAATCCAATATGTCTTTCTAATACGTGCCCGGCCCAACCTTTATTGCGTCCTTTGTGTCTCTTTTCATCTTTAAAAACAGTAACTCCAAATTTCGAAGCCAATGGCCTTAAGTCTTTGCCAATGAGCTCGCTCAATTTTCTTATTGCATAGTCTTTATCTATGAAGGCCATTTTATGCTCTGATAAGCGTGTCGGCTTTATGCTCGACTTTTTTTATTTCTTCTTTTACGACGTGTTTGTGGCGTTGCTCGAATTCCAACCGCTTTTTGGATAGCTCTAAATACTCTTTGTTATTATCTATGCCAATGAAATATCGCCCTATCCTATATGCCGCAACGCCTGTAGTAGATGACCCTGTAAATGGATCGAGCACTATGCCATGCTCTCTCGTGGAAGCCCATATTATTCTTTCCAACAACTCTATGGGTTTTTGGGTGGGGTGTTTTCCATAAATCTTTTCTTCTGCCTTTGGGGCTGTGATGGACCACAAGGATTGCATCTGCTTGTCCTTATTCATCTTCTTCATAAGAGAGTAGTTAAAATAGTGCCTGCTATCCTTGTTTTTCCCCGACCATATAACTGTTTCAGTTGCATGGGTAAAATATCTACAAGATAGGTTGGGTGGAGGATTTATCTTATACCATGCTATGTCGTTAAGAATCTTGAACCCGAGTTGCTGCATAGCAAAGCCAATTGAAAAAATAATATGAGAAGTACCGCTAACCCAAATAGTGCCATCTTTGGTAAGAATGTTCTGACAGCGTTTTAACCACTCCATATTAAACTTGTGAGTTTCCTCAATCCCTTTGGATTTATCCCAATCACCCTTATTGACGCTAACACGCTTGCCGGCATGGCATGTTATACCACCATTTGACAAGAAGTATGGGGGATCGGCAAAGATCATGTCTATTGAGTTGGGGGGTATAGAATCCATTACGTTCAAGGAATCGGCATTATATAAAACGCAGGAAGTATCTTTATTGGTATAAAAAGGCGTTAGTCGGATAGAACCCATGATGTTCTTAAATGAGTGAGACACTACTAATTCTCCTTCAGGAATGTTATTTTCAAGCATATTTTACCACCTTTCTTTTATGGCGTCCATAAGATTGTCGGGGGCCTGTCCATAATCCCCCTACTATATAAGACGTAAAAAGTGGTGAAATTATTGCAACTTTTTTTAAAATATTTTTCCAAAGTCTTTTTGTCTACAAGCAAATGTCGAGGCACTATATTGGCTCACTGGGGGGTGTTCGGGGGTCATGGGGGTGGTCCCGTTTTGGAAATTGATTAAAGAAAATGCGGCTTTGTGCCAGATTTGTGCCACTATCCATACCAAAACATACCCAACTATACTAATGGATTGGTGTTTCTTAGGATGGAATTCGCATTGAAAATGGAGCCCACGAGTGGGGTCGAACCACCGACCTGCGGTTTATGAAACCGCTGCTCTACCGACTGAGCTACGCCAGCAACTGTAATGTTACTCAAACAACTTAATGCATAGGGTTAGTCTCGCCGAAGCTCGACTCTTGCTCGACTGCCTTAAGAGCGAAGGCGGATCGGCTGAGCTACGTAGGCATTAGTCGATAAATATGAAACTTATTTTACCTTAAGGGAGGCCTTTTTCGCAAGAGGGAAATGGTATTAAAACTTAATACGGTTTATCTCATCCAGATAATGATATTCCGTGGTAAGTTCCACATTCTCGAATATTTTTATCTCGCTCTTCTGGGATATGCATAAGATGTTGTGCCATATGCCCTTCTTCAGGACTATCGGCCTATCCAGAAGAAAGGCCTTTGGCGATTCAGGTTTTTTATGGAGCGCGAGGGCTATCATGCATCTTCCCTTAATAGGCTCAAAGGTTTCGAGACTATCATGACATTCCAATTGTATTATCTCTTTATCGCGGGCTATCAAGTACCCTATGCGCCAGCCGTGTGATTTCTCTTTCAATAGGATGCCAAACCTGCTTGTGCGGCTATTGTCTTTCACGCAAGATGAATCAATGATCCATCCATATGGGTGAATATTTTCATGCGTTAGCCTGTTAATTTTATATTTTTTCATATGATTCCATATTACATCTATTTTTGAAATAATTTCGGTGCCATCCTATTTGGGGACAACCTGTAATCCTGGGGTGTCCCTTTTTAGGATGGCCCCAATTACCAATTAGGCATTCGACCTAACGGCATGTAAATCGGCTAGTTCCACTTTTTTCTGATTTTTTCCCGCTTCTCGGCGGCTTTGATCTTGTGCCAGTTGGCGATTATCTCACCCGGGGATTTTACTTTTGTATTTCCGAAGACATGCGGGTGGCGTCGCTTCAATTTCTTTATGAGATGGTCGATGACATCCTCTATGTCGAATTTTTTATCTTTTTTCGCGATAGTAGAATGAAACATGACCTGAAGAAGAACATCGCCCAGCTCCTCCTTCATGTGCGAATAGTCGTTATTTTTGAGCGCTTCTATGAATTCACCGACTTCCTCTTTTAAATACGGGATGAGCGTCTTATGGGTCTGTTTCTTGTCCCAGAGACATCCCTTCGGTCCGTGAAGCCGTTCAAAAATTGTTTTAAGTTCTACGAATTTCGTGCTCTTCAACATGTTTGAGTCATTTTAACCCTTCTTGGCAGGAATTTAAAGCAGAAACTGACGGTTACCTTTTGCGAAAAAGCAGGGC
>MHFL01000048.1:12146-12588 GCA_001804165.1 Omnitrophica bacterium RIFCSPLOWO2_01_FULL_45_10
GGAATCGCAGTGTGAGAATGGGTATCAATATCTTAGGAATAGGCATTCCATCTTATTTCATTTAACGCGCTTATATTATGGATTGTGTGCCTGCCAAACTGATTAAGCGGCTCACTAAGGTCATAAATATCAAGGCCTGAATTGTACACTCTATAAGTGCCTTCAGGAGCGGATGAATCCGCGTCCCTAAGATAAATATCCATAAACCAGAATGGGCTGTGTTCTCCTATTCCCAACGGAAGCAAACGGTCAACCCGCCCGGAACTCGTGAGGTTAATATTGTATGTATTATAAAACGGCATCCAACCCTCAAGCACCTTCTCGCTGAATGTGTGAGTGTTGACAAAATCTATATTGTTTCGATTCAGGGCCTGAGCGTTAAATATAGTGCCGTAGGCTCTCAACTTGTACGTATCGGGGGAAATATCAAAAATGAGGGGAT
>MHFL01000048.1:12624-14623 GCA_001804165.1 Omnitrophica bacterium RIFCSPLOWO2_01_FULL_45_10
GTCGTCCCTTACTTCAGAGAAATACCATTGCCAGTCCATAGCTGCTGTAGACGCAGCGCATTCGCCCCCTTTAAACAGCACCAATGCCGATATACTACAGATTACAAAAATTATTATCTTTCTCATCAAAATTTCCTATCCCAGACTATATCCAGTCCTTTTTCTTTAGGACGCTTCGCGTTGAAAACCGATGTCGAATGGAAAAAATACATGTTGTAAATATTTATGCCCAGATTCCAAAGCATCTCTCTTATCTTAAACTCATGGATAATAATTTCTTCTCCCAGCGGCAATTCTTTGGGCGGGGCGATTTCCTTAGGGGCAATCTCTTCTTGTTTTATAATTTCTTTCGCTTCGACTTTCTTAAGATTTAAATATATGTCCCAATTTTCTATTTCATGCGGCTTCGAGCCTGAGATCATCGTAATCTTTCTCGCAGGTTCAAGCGCCTCATAAGTAGATGGGGCTGTTTTCGGGTCAACCTTTATCACATAGTTACCTGGTTTTATCTCACCGATATAAAAACAGCCGTCATAGGCGGTTACAGAATCTTTTATAAATATAGTATCGTCTTCGTTCATTAATACAATCCTCGCACCGCTCACATTCTCGGCAAATTTTCCTTCGGAAAAGAGTTTCACTGTGCCGGATAGAGAGCCGAAAACCCCTACGCCTAAGTTGACATGAGTAAAATATCCTTCTTTCCAATATGCCTTCTGCATGCCCTGGGTAGGCGTGTAGATGGCAGGAAGGGACTCAGTATCGAGGGTCACGACTACGGAATCCTTGCGGTCCTTCAATGGAATGTAAAATTCTCCATGCCTATCCGACTTCGCGCCGGTGCGCTCATCAACCAACACAACAACATCAGGCACTCCCGATTCATCCTTATCCCTGTGGCCATTCGCGTTTAGATCAAGATATACAGAGCCTTCTATGCCACCCCTCTCAGGCGTTATCCTTGTATGGGAAATATTTTTCACCTTTCCGTCTCTTAAGGCAAAAAGATTCTTTAAAGTTACGTAACATCCTGCATCGTACTTAGATCCATTCTGATCGAACCCGAATTTGATCCCTACGCGGTTGTCGCCTTTTTTATCGAGGCCGAATTCAAGATTTTCCTTGAAGTAATATGTTGCCGTCTCCAATACCCTGCCGGCGTCAAGCCTGGAGCGTATATTGTATTTCTCATTTATATTGTAATCATGGGAGAATTCGATTCTATCCTTAAAAGAGAAATCGTGCCAATAGGTTGATGATATTGTGTTATGGGGATTTATCCTATAATTTAGCTTAAGCCTTGTATCGTAAGTGTAAAATGAACCGAGCTCCGGCAGTGAGAGTCCGTTCTTGAGGCCTCCTGAAGACGATATGTCTATTTTATCGCCGAAAGTGTAATATCCTTCAATGTCCAATTTACGCGTAACAGGCCATCTAAACTCCACGGTATAAACATTGCCCTCCATATTCCCCCCGAAAGGCATAAAACCTATATTATGCGCCGCCTGCAATTTTAATGTTGAGCGCGGGATGATATTATTTATGACGATGGCGGCGGTAATGAGGTCTTCCATCTGTTTGGCTTCGAAAACGCTGCTCAAGGTATTAAAGATGTGCAGGTATCCGGCTTTTACAATTATGTTTTTAAATATATTCCAACTGGCCGAAAGGACGTAACCGTGCCTGTCGGAGATCGTGGTGAGAGCGTTTGAATAGCCGGGCCCGTAAGAGAAGGCCTTCGCCTTTATTCTCCCTTTCTTAAGGCTATATTCGATGTCTGCCGTGGAAGCGAGACTTTGAGTTCCGCTGATTGGATCATGGCTTATGCCGACATTTGTTTTGGCGAAGACGCTCGAGAATAGCCTCGAGCGTATCTCTTGAGCGAGATAATATCGCGGAGGCGACGGGCTATAAACACCGGTTTCATCGTCTCTAAATATAGAAAATTTATCCTGGCCTGCGGCGGTAAGGCCTATAGTAACGTCTTTAAAAAGCCCGT
>MHFL01000048.1:14690-33341 GCA_001804165.1 Omnitrophica bacterium RIFCSPLOWO2_01_FULL_45_10
ACATCATTGACGGAATTATTCAACAGGCCTATGCCTTCAAACCTGTAATATCCTGACCCTAATGGCGCGCCATCGGCCTCTTCCACAACTCTACTATCAATGAGCCGATTGTTAACCCATAGTTCGACCTCTGAACCTAAAGGCGCATATCCTTCAAATGCCTCTTGGGATGAAAATGTAGGCTTTGTGCTTCTAAAGAAGGCGTCTCTTGTGTCTTTCGTTCGGACCTTAGACAGCCATTTGAACGAAGCGCCGAATAGGTTAATGCCGGGCGCGATAAGGTCATTCAACCCGATATTGGCGTCTCCCACGTTCACAAGCAGGTTTTCATTCTTCGAGGTCCATGTCCCGCGGTCAAACCAGCCGGAAAGCGAGGGCAATCTTGTATAGGGGTATTTTAGATCATTGCGCAATCTTGCCTTATAATCGCCGTTAAATAGACTGCCCCATATGTTCAGAGTCGGTATCTCAGAAAGGCTATTTGATATGAAACTCTTTGCCACTTTTCTTGAAATATCTGTTCTCGACTCTGTTTCGAAGAAAGAGAGGAGGGGCTTTTCCTTCTTAGGATGCGCGGGCGGCTCTGTCTCGGGCAACGGCTCGGATATATTCTTCACGGCAGCTGAGTAATTCGACGCAAGCTTCACCCTTCTTCGCTTGAATATCTCTAATTCTTTATTTGTATTTATTCTATACTCGACCCTTTCGGCGTCCCAGACAAAATCGAAGCCGAATACCTTTTTTATTATTTCTTCGGATACATAAATCTCAGCCATATTCGTCACATCAGAGACACCGATTTCCAAGTCAATAGGCACTTTTTCGTCGCCATCCCTAAGGGTTTTATTCAAAATATCTATGGGGACGGCCTTGCCGTTTTCTATCTTAATTATGATCAAATCATTAGTTAAAGAGCCGGATGCCTCGATGATGCGCAGTAATCTTAAAAGCGGAATGAGGCGTTTCGAATCATTTCTAATAACAATGTCCATATCGGGTACGTATATCCGGTCGCTTCTATGCTTTCCCTGAAGGATGAGGGCTGCCAATTCGGTCTGGATCGGTGAGGCATCTATATTTAGATTCCATTGCGCCGGGATATCGGTGGGGCTAGAATCCGCTGCTCCTTGAGCAGGCATGTTGGGCTGGCCGGCAGCGGTTGCTACGCACACAAGCAGGAAAAACGCCGAGATTAAAAAAAATTCCAGTGATTTCACAAATAAAAGTTCGCTTCTTCGACCAGCGTCACCTTAGAATGCGAGTCCTGCGATGCCAGATTTACCCTCGCTCGATACGTTCCGGGTTTAAGCGGAGTTTTTATTTCACTTTTGACTAGACGTTCTTTCTTGGTGAAAGCGATTATGTGCTTCAACCCTATCTCTTCAACAACAGTGCCGGAAGAATCCAATATTTGGCAACTCCCTTTGAGACGCAGGATGCCATCACCCGTATTTGTAACTCCACAGTAAAGGTATGTCTTATCCTTTAGTTTCTTTATGCTGATATCATCGATGCGGCCTGAATATAGCGTGCCATCGACAAATCCGTATATGGGAACAAGTATCACGGAGAGAACCTGCAGATTAAAGATATGACCTTTGCCGTCCTCCGCTTTAACATTTGAGCCTTTTAAAGGCATGAATTCGATCGCGCCCCAGTATTCTCTTGTTGCGACTTTTCCTTGAGGAATTACAGAAAATCTGACCATCCTGCTTGTTTTTGGAGGCAGGACAAATTCTTTCGGGTTAAATTTAATCCAACCCGCGAGAGAATATTCATCCAGAGGTACTTCCTTGAGCGCGCCTTCTTTCGTTACAACAAAGTGGACCGCTTTGGCCCTATATCTTTCCTCTTCGTCGCCCGTATTTTTTATGACGAATGCGCCTGTAGCGCGGCCCTGGGTAAGTTCTGTTTTAACAAGCGCCGGCTCTATCACGAGAATCGCCTCGCAATTTATATTAGCATATAATAATACGCTAATAAAAATTCCTACTAAAAGAAATAAGCCAAACGCTTTTTTCATCTTTTTCACCCCTATTACGTACCCCCTATTATCCCCTTTTTACCCCTATACCCCTTATTAAAGACTTGGCATTGCCGCACTATTTTGCTTCTACTGATTAATGTACCTTGCTATTTTCTTTCAACTAATCCTACGCTCCATCAACAACTGCGCCATACAGCACAACGTATCCGCTGTATTCGCCCTGCGGTTTCTCCTCATCGATGTTTGTCCATGTAGGCGTTACTGTCACATTCTGGCTGAAATGCCCGTCTTGAGAACTCTCGAATGTTATCTCCTCGGTCGTTTTTCCAGGGAATGTGCCTTCGCTAGCAGAATAGCTGCCCGTACCAATATAATCCGCAACTTGACTTCCGCCATTGATAGGATTGGCGTTATCAGGATCTATCTCTAGTCCTGCCGATAGGTTAACTGGAATCGGATCCACTTCCGTACCGTTCGGATCATCGCCTTTCCAGAGATCGGTAACCAGTGCGGACAGAGATACTGCTTCTGTATTTGCATCGATTCTGAAAACCAAGTCAGCGGATACGTCTCCTGTCTGCAATGTTCCCATGTTAATAGTGGAAGGCGGGAGGATTCCTATGTTCGGATCGATATTGAGGATTACCTTCGCCGCCGCACATGCGGTTTCGTCAGCGACTGCGCCTGTCGACACTAATGCCAGACCCATCAACGCGATTGCAATAACTGTCAAATATTTCATTATTTTTCACCTCACTTTCTAATTTGGATTAGAGCGGCAATGCCATGCCTTTAACAAAAATAAAAGGGACACATCCCACTTTCTTATGGCGATTATGAAAATGGGATTTGTCCCTTTTTGAATTCATTTCTTGAATTCATGACCTCTATATATAGTAAAGTTCATCAGCGCATTGACTATAATAAGCACAAAGTATTCCATTTTCTCATGTCGAATCATTTATTCTGAATAATTACGATAACTATAATAACTTCAATGAGATAAAGAAGCGTAAAATTAAAAATAAAATCTGCGCTTTTATTTTTTAACTAGTAATGTTAATCCAATAAAATATTCTGTCGAGATTTCTAAACACGGTTAAAAGGCGGGAACTAAAATGTGATGGTTGTTCCGTCAACTGCGGCGATAGCCCTACAACACTCTATCTTTCCAATAAGTAGTAGCCCAGGCTTAAGCCTGGGCTACTACTTATTTATTCTTCTTTATAACACAATAGTCGTCCCATCCACTGCGGCAATGGTCTCAGCAAACGACCTTTTCGCTATACGTTCTGCATTTTCGCGATGCGATAGCGTTGGATATTTCGCGGGATCAAAGTGGGAGAGGGCCAATCTTCTTGCTCCGGATTCGGCCGCGACTTTCGCGGCCGTCTGTGGTGTGAGATGGAATAGGTTAGGCCCTTTTTCGTCCGGCGCCATCGCGCACTCCGCGATAAACAAATCGGCTTTATCCGCAAGCCGCTTCAAGTTAGCGCATAGTCCTGTATCGGTGCAGTATGTAATAATTGCGCCGTCCAGATTTAATCTGTAGCCATAACACGGCACAGAATGACATAGTCGTGCCGATTGAAAAAATGTAAAATACTTTTGTTTATCGCTAATTTCGTGATAACGCAGTTTTGTCGGAATGAGTAATGGCGAGGAGGTGAAAGGTCTTTTTAATAGACTTCTGAGCGGCCTCTCCATACCTTTGGGCACATAGATATCGATCCCTCGTTTTAAATTCAATAAAGGCAGGGTGTGCAGGCCGATAATGTGGTCAAGATGCAGATGGCTTACGAATAGAGAAACGGGCTTATCTGACTTTATATATTCTTTGACTTTGTAAAATCCAAATCCGGCGTCGAGGATGATATACTGCCCTTCAGTTTCAATTAAGACCGAGACCGTATTTCCGGTCTCGGTATCATACCATCCATTGGTTCCTAGAAAAATAACATTCATCGGTTCCTTCGCAGCGTAAAGAATAGGCCCAGGCCCAAAATGCCGCTTATCACATTGGTAATAAAATCTCTTAGGTCTCCGACGCGATAAGGAAGGAGACGCTGGAATCCCTCATCCATAGCGCTTATTAACGCAATGTACCATACTGCGAGCGCTAAATTCTTTAGTCGCGGCCTTCTCTCGCCGATTAAATCATTCGACGTAAGATATCCAAGGAATCCATATGTCAATACGTGTGTCTTCTCTGAAAAATACGGCTGCCACATGGCAAAAAAATACCCCAGAGTAACCACGCCTATGGCAGCGCATATCTTATATATATTTACATGTAACCTAACTGCATAGATTAAACTCAATATGCCTACGAGGAGAAAAACCGCTTTTAGAGAATTCATGATAGCGGCGTCTCCGAAGATGTTGAACAATAATTTTCTCACCTGAAGCATGAATGCCGCGGAGATTACTATGTAAATGCCCCATCCTACTGTAAGTCTAGATAATTTCATTCCCTTCCCGTTCCCTTATCATCTCTTTTACAAGGCCGACATCACGGTCTTCTCAACAACAAGTGCCTCGCCCATATTCTCATCCATGTCTATCTTTGTGATAGGCGGCAGTCCCATCTCGAGATCGCCTCTTCTGATCAGATCTAAAAAGTAATCCGGTTTTACATCCTTATATATTTCCGAATTATCGCTGATGGCGCGAAGTAAATTTATAACTCTACTGATGTACTCAGTGTCATCGCGGTCATTCCTGACGATGTCTAATATCCCGAGGGCAAGGATTACGTGACCGCCTATTGAAAGATACGCGCCTTTTTCAGGCGCTATTTCCTTCATCGCCGTCACTTTTTTCGTCAACGCGCCGTATTTAACGGCGTTGGCTTTCGTCATCTTTTCATCCACATACGCAAAGGCGTTCTTTCGATCTAAGCCCTGCTTCCCGCCCATCTTCCCTTCCAGATCTTCCAACGTCCCGTCATAGAAAATGACTGTGATGTCAGAAAAATTATATCTTTTATTTAGCAAATCGCGCAATGCCCTCCACTCGCCTGCTAACTTTGCCTTGAATGCGAGCGGCACAAATTTCTCCGATATCGGTATAAATATCGTCCTCGGCTCTTTCGGGAATCTCGTCTGACCGATAACGTCTTTGGCGGCGCCATAGACATTAAGGATATATCGGATGACATTAGCGAATTCCTCATCAGGTCGCGCCCTTTCCGCCAATTTCTCCATCTTGGCCGTCTTCAATTCCGGATTTTCTCTAATGAGCGCATCTAATTCCTCTGCTCCGCTCGCCTGCCCCGAGGCGCTCTGCCTAGGGGCCGAGGCACGGGTTTGGCGTTCACTTAATCCAGACGAAAGAACTGCTATTTCAAATGTCGGGTATTCGTCTATCGGTATAGCGTTTTCTCTATCACTGTACTCGTCCTCTTCGTGCACATATTTATTTTTAGGCATAAAGATAAATTTAACTTCAAGTTCCGTCTCGGAATCTTCAGGCAGATTTTCTCTCATTAATTTCTCTTTATCTTTTTCTGACTCATTAAACACAAATATAATGCCAGATAATTTTCCATCATAATCAGCCAGTGTCTTTTCTATTCTTTCCCTAAAATCACGGATAATACGCAAACTATTCAGGACCTCCTCGTCATACCACTCATGCCACGCACCCCGATATCCGAAATGGGGAGTTCTTGTTGTCGTTTCAACCAAATAAAGGCGTTTATCTTTTGCTGCCACACCGTCAAATTCTACTTCCCCGCCTCTATCTGCAGGAAAATAAAAACTTGAGCTTAATATAGAATACCCTTCATCCTTTAGCCTGTTCAGCGCAAATATTTCATTCGCCGCTCCGACATGTACTCTTACCGTATCTTTTCTTGTCTCCTCCGTTGAAGACAGCCGTTTTAACAGATTACTCAATGATACATCGGGATTCTCATGAATAAAGTTGAGCATCGCGTTTATCGTATCTATGGTTATTCCGGGATCAGCCAGAATAAGGGCTAAATTTTTCAAATCTTCAAATGTACATTCGAAATCTAATTCATTCAAAATATCATACCACTGGGCAAGAAGCATAATATTGTAGTCTTCTAATAACTGCATGAACTCTAAAATATTTTCTCTGTCTTTATAATTTCTAACCCAACCATTCATGGTTAATTGAGGACATAACCTTACTAAAAGGGTGAATTTAACATCCTCATAAGTGCTCAACGCGACATCTTTTAACTTCTTTAAAGCATACGACGCAAAATTCTCTGCCGTACCGTCTAATGCCTTTAATAAGTTATAAGTCTTTATCCGATCTTCGTTTTTCATAAGTGGATTGCGTTCTAAAAATTGTCTCCATGATTTATTTGTCTCCTCATTTTCCCAAGAGATCATGTCGGTAATTACTTTTTCCGCTATTTCGTCCAAATCCGGTTGTTCTTTCTTGATCTCCTCTATTACTCTTACTGCTATATTTGAGATTTCTGCTTCTCTTTTTTCCTGAGCCGCTATTCCAATGGCAAAAATTAAGTTGTCGTCAGTAGCATAATCATGCCCTTTCTCTCTCTCATCACCCAACTCCTTAATAATAACTTCAGTCCGATGTTTGATAAGAGGAGCCGAAGAAAACCCTCCACGAATTCTGTCCGCTATGTTGAAAAGAAGATCTTCCGCATATTCTTTTAATTTATCTCTTGCATGCTGACTCAGGCTCTCATACTCAATATGCCCGCTCGCTGAGGCGCGGCCGGCCATATCGAAGGAAATCGGCGATTCTTCTTCAATAGCCACCGAAACCGTCGCTAATAACTCTACGCTGTCAGAGCCGCTATAGTACATGTCAAAGACGTATTCGTTCTTTTCGCGGTTGTAGCTTCTCAAAATAGCGCCGCAGCTATATATCGCGCCCGGCACCCATCCATTCATCTCGTATGTCATTTCAATCTCTGGAACTAGGACAGGCTCTCTAACTATGTATCTTCTCATCGGATTATTTCTATCTACAATTATAAGCCGTAAGTCATAATACTTTTGTGTGTTACCCATATTTTCGTCACCGAACTCTACAGCTCTATGGTATAACATAAAGTCAAGTGGATATCTTTCTATTTTATGATTTACACCCGATACGAAGGTAGAGGGGCCTATCCATCCTTCGCTCTCTTTGGCGACATGCATATAGAGACCTGCGTCTCTCCAAGGACCTGACAAACCATCTTCAGACACAGCCAGTCTCATAGTTCTTCTTTTCCTCTCATTGGGCCTATAAAGGGCATACCAAATTTCTCTTCCATCGACTATCGAAGGATTCCCAAAAGGAACAAAGTTTTTGATATTCTGATTAACATAACGCGGTTCGTTAATCAACCTTTCGAGGCGCGAACATCCCCAATTAATTTTATCATTAGGATTCTTCAATTTTTCTTCGACCTTGTCGAGGAATTGCCGCTTCGCGATCTTCGTTAGAGCCGAGTAATATGTGCGGTTTTTTCTTACAACTGTTAAATAAAAATATAAGACGCCATCGCGTTCTATCGCCCTCGCGTCTTCAAGAGCAATAACATCTTCACCGAGAGGCGCAAGCTCCTTATTATCGGGAGAGAGCATGGAGCGATCTACAACAGTTATAACGCCTGTTTTATCATCGTGAATATATGCTCCTATATCAGACCTGTATATCTTATGATAGATTAGGCCTTCTTTCGGAATCCGTCTCGCAAACAGGAATCGTCTGCCGTCCAATCCGAGTACGCCTGCATTTAATATATGCCTTTCAAATTCCGATGGCTCTAATATGACTCCCTTTTTGTCAGTCTTTATCTTTACTTTTAAAGGCAACGTCTCGAATCCGCTCGCGGAGTATCGTTCCGGTACCCCGCTCGCCTGCCCCGAGGCGTCTTCTAATGGCGTTCCTGACGCGGATGCTCTCGCATATACCTGTTTTCCGTTTATTATCGCTCCTTCAATCGGCTCGCCGCCTTTTTGGGATGACAGAGTAAATAACGTATTTCCTATAACAATATCTTTTCCATCCTCGAAAGCGGTTACTGTTTTTATCCAATTATCTCTGGCTGGCTCAAGGGCTTCTCCATAAATCTCTCTAGAATGGCTGGAGGAATACGTATAGAAGGATAACGTTGAGATATTCGCCATAATGTACTTTAATAAAGTGGAATTATTGCCGGCAAGGAGTTTGAAATAAGGCGACTCTTTCTCGTCCAGACCGAAGTTCGGCATTATAGAGATGTAGGAGATATTGTTTTCTTTGAAGAGCCGGGAGAGATTCTCCGTATGAAATCCGCCTGTAATGAGTACGCCGACTTTAGGCCCGAGGTCTTTGGTCTGTGGTTTATGGTTGATTTTAATTCTTTTCACGAACTCCTCGTCGCGTTTGTAGCTTAACTCATAAAACTTCTCCATCTTTTTGAGGTATGAATTGATCCTCGCAAGGCCTTCGTCCGGCTTTAAATTTAGGCCATATTGTGTCGCATATCTATTTATGAAATTTAAGTAATTAGTTACATCAAATTCGTCCTCATGCGCTTGATAGTAAGCGAACTCCTCCTGCGTAAGCGTTATATTTAAGAGGTTATTTATGAGATGAAGGCGCCCTGTAAGTTTATCCAACTCTTTCTGCGCGTCATTCTGATACAATAAATTCTTGATTCGTCCCTCAAGCGACTCCATCTCTTTCGAAACCTTCTCTTTGTCAAGGGTAGAATAAAGTGTTGTATAGCCGATGTAACGGCTTAAGTTTTTATATTCGCCTATGCCTATTTTCAACTCTTTAGACTTCTCTGCAAGATATGAGTAGAATTCCGCGTCTTGAACCCGGCCCAGTTTCAATTCAATTGTCTTTTGTACAAGTTCTTTCGACTCATTTTTCGAAAGTGAGCCGGTAAGCCCGCCTATCAATTGATCGCGTTCTGAATTCGATCTCTTGAAATCGATCTCATTTTCCAATAATAACGTCTTGGCTAGGATAGGTATGTTTTGAAGACCGGACATACCGATTTTCTTTTCTTTTGAATAGGCAAGAAGATATAAGACATAATCCTTAAACGAAAGGGCTTTTTCTTCAAACGCGCTTTTCTTCCGGTCAAACTCAAGTAGTTCTTTGGAGTAAATCTTCGCCTTGATGCGCGAGAGGGTGAATTTGAATTCCCTTAATAACTTTTCAGCATCATCTTTATATGAAAGGGAATCCCTGTAAACCTTCAGATTTTCGATATAGAGGCCTGTATCCTCAACTCCCCACAAACTAATCCGTCCGTGGTTATTTATCGCGTAAAATTCTGCCCCGTTTATCTCGCCTTCTTTCAGGAAATAGTCGCTGACCTTTTTTCGTAAAGAACTATTCTTAATATCATAAAACGCGCGGAAATTGTAATCGTCTTCGCCCCCTTCCAGATTAACGACATTTATGCCGTATTCCCTATTTAAATAGTCCATGATATTGGAAATCTGGTTCTGAGCCGCGTAGTTACAGTGTGCGTCCTGGATGTGAATTATAGTTCGGGAGTTTGGGAATTTGGGAATTTGGGAGTTGGACCATGATTCTTTTATACGGCCGAGATATGCGGGAAGAGTAAAGGTGCTTATGTCAAATTCTTTTATCGCGTCGTTGCTTTTTATGGCCCAAGAGATGTCTGGTGATATGGCATTAAATAGAAAAGCCGATACTGTAATGATGTTGCCTATCAATTTTATCGGCTTATTCATTATGATTAAATTTTTTGTCACATAAGCGCGCACTTTAGTCTCCGGCTGAAAGTGCATTTATTACATATGTTATTATTAGCGTAATAACGTCTATATCAAAAAGTATACCTTATAATAAGAGAGCGTCAATAGATAATATTTAACTTTTTTATAACTTAATCTGAAACAGCGTCTACTCTTATATATGTAGGGCAGGCTTAAGCCTGCCCTACATTGTGGATAACTGTTGAGACCTTGAGGAAATAGCCCTTTAGATATTCTGTCTCTGGGATTGATCTTACAATCGGGTGGTCTTCTGCCTGATGGCAGCGTTTTAATATGGTAAATTTTTTGCCGGCAATTAGCGCGGCCTCTTCCACTGTTTTAGAAAAGACCTCATTCGGCATTTTATTCGAGCAGGAAAACGTCGCTAATATTCCGCCCTCATTCAATATATTCATTCCCAGATAATTCAGCTCTTTGTAACCTTTGGACGCGGTTTCGAGAGATTCCTTTTTTTTCAAAAATGACGGTGGATCGATTATGACCAGGTCAAACTTTTCATTAGAATCGCTGATGTCTTTTAAAACTCTGAACACGTCCCCTCTTACAAATTCTATCTTTCTAGAAACTCCGTTGAGAATCGCGTTTTTGCGTCCGAGTTCCAGCCATTCCTCTTTAATATCGACTGAGCGCACATATTTTGCGCCATATAAGCCGGCATGAACAGAAAATCCGCCAGTATACGAGAAAAGGTCAAGCACCTTCTTACCATTAGAAAAATTCTCTAAAGCAAGCCGCGACTTCCGCTGGTCTAAATAGAAACCTGTCTTATGTCCATTCACGATATCTACAAAGAATTTTGCCTTTCCCTCGAAAATCTCGATGATCGGCTCGCCTGATGAACCCCACCACATAGCCGAGTCTTTTAACCCTTCAACTTTTCTAAATGGTGAAACGCTTTTTTCATAGACGAAGCTCGGTTTTAATATATTTTCTATGCTTTTTAGAATTAAATTTTTAAATCTATCCATGCCAAGCGTCAGGACCTGAAAAACTACCGTATTGTGGTATATATCGATTATAAGTCCCGGAAGCCCGTCGGCTTCGCTGAAGACGGCCCTAAAGGCATTGGTAACCGAAAAAAGAGGGTTTCTCCTATCGAACGCTTGCTTTATTCTGTTATTGAAAAAAATCTGATCTAGTGGTTCGTCATTAAAGGTAAGGAGCCGTACGGAAATCTCTGATCTCGGATTGTAGTATCCTCTGCCCACGAATTTACCATTACTAGTCTGGACAGAAATTAAGTCGCCTGGCTTTATGGTGGGAGAGATTTTAAGGAATTGGTTCTTATATACCCAAGGGTGACCGGGCCTTAACTTGCCCTGCCTTCCACTTCTTAACCTTATAACTTTCTCCAATCCTTTTCGTCCCTTCTCAATCTTGCAACGAATTATCCACAGTAGTAGTAGAGCACCCTTAAGGGTGCTCTACTACTTCTTAACTTTACAACTTTTTTGTTTAAATCCATCCTATAAACGCGAGCGCGGCGACAGTCTTAGCGTCAACTATTCTGCCCTTCCTAAAAAGCCGTCTGACTTCAATCTTATTTAAATACATGATTTCGATTACCTCATCATCCTCTACGTTCCTTTTTACTTCTTGCAACTTTTCTGCCTTATATATAAATATCTTCTCTGTCGTATATCCCGGCGCAGGATATATTTTGCCCAAAAGGGTTAGTTTCCGCGCCCTGAATCCGGTCTCTTCTATAATTTCGCGCCGTGCGCACGAAAGCGGAGGTTCGCCCTTCTCCAAAGTGCCTGCCGGCAATTCATAGATATAGGAATTGATGACGGGTCTGTATTGCCTCAACATTATAATCTTATTTTTCGTTAAAAGCGGCACGATCAGCGCCGCGCCGGGATGTTTTACAATCTCCAGGTTCGCGATGTATCCATTTGGCAGTCTGACTTTTTTGGTTAAGACCTTTAATAGTTTACCTTTGAAAATTATACGCTCCTTTTTCATATCAATTCATTATACTACAAAATTGCAATAGCGACACAATTTTAAAAGGATAAGATGCATAAGAGAAGGAAAAATATTTTCCTTCTCTTATGATAAAGAAGGCTTTTGATCATCTTTAGACTGGCGGTTCTAAAGGAAAGGGGTGACAGCGAGCGAACTCATTAGATATTACGTATAGGTGAGCGAGCGCCAAGAGGGGGAAACGTAGTTTCCCCCTATGGAAATTTTGCTTTAGTTTACGAGTGGCAAAATTTGGTGCCGAGGGGCAGAATCGGACTGCCCACGCCCGCGTTTTCAGCGCGGCGCTCTACCACTGAGCTACCTCGGCATTATTACAAAGTAAATTAACACAAAAACGCCTTTTGCGTCAACATCATTTGTATTCGCTTCCCTTTATCCTCTCGACGTAAAGGCGCGCGCTGACAGCCGCTAGAGCGCCTTCACCTGCTGCCGTAACGACCTGCCGCAATAACTTTTTTCTCACATCGCCGCACACGAATATTCCGTCTACGGATGTTCGCATCTCGTCGTCAGAGATTATGTATCCTTTCTCGTCTGTCTTCACTACATCCTTTACAATCTCTGAATTCGGCGCTATGCCGACGAATATGAAAAGGCCTTCTGCCTTCAATGTATTCTCTTTTGCCGTCACGATGTCCCTGACCTTCACCGCCTCGCATTTATCCTTCCCGATAATCTCGACCGCAACGGAATTCAGGCAAAATTCTATTTTTTTATTCGCGAGCGCCCTCTCCTGCAGTATCTTCGTCGCCCTTAACTTATCGCGGCGATGGACGATCGTAACCTTATTCACGAATCTCGTCAGGAATAGAGCATCCTCTAAGGCCGTATCTCCGCCGCCGATAACCACAACATCTTTTCCTTTAAAGAGGGGCCCGTCGCAGGTTGCGCAATATGATACCCCTTTACCGGTGAGTTCCTTTTCGCCAGGTACGCCTAAAGTGGACCAATGCGCTCCGGTCGCGATTATCAAAGACCCGACGTCCAATTCTTTGGCGTCTGATAGTTGAATCTTAAAAGGCATTTTCTTGTCCTTTTTCAAGATTACCTGTTTCGCCTCGGCCGTCTCAACAGCAAGACCGAAATGTTCTGCCTGTTTCTGCATCCAATCGGCAAGGTCAGGGCCTCTTATGCCTTCCGGAAAACCGGGAAAATTCTCTATAAGATCCGCCAACAAAATCTGACCACCGCACAATGCTCTCTCTACAAGCAGAACCTTCATTCTCGCTCGCGAACAATATATGCCTGCTGTGAGCCCGCTCGGGCCTCCGCCGATTATAACGACATCGTAACTCGTGTCCATTTAAATCGTCCTCCTCATCTTCTCGCGGTATTCACAAATAGGCCGGCGCCCAAGAGAAAAAATATTACATTAGGTAATGATACGCCCACGGCGGGAGTCACCGGCAATGAGACACCCGAAAAGAGACTGACTTTACCCTTTAATGAAACCGCGACCCCTACCAGAAAAAGCCCCCAATATAAAGCGAAGAATAAAAGACTTATGCCAAAACCTATCGACTTTTCGCTTCTATGCGCCTTTATCCCCAACGGTATCCCCATTAATACCAAAATGAAACATGCTATAGCCATATTTATCTTCTTATATATCTCGACATACAGCTGTGTTGGGTCAATTTTCTGTGATAGAAAATTGGATATTTCCTGATTCAACTCGTTTATTGTCATCTCGCGCGTCTTCTTCTGAATCTTCTCTTTATTGAATATCTTGGAGAGGTCCAGAGTCATATAATAGGTCATAAAATTTAATTTATAAAAACTCTCGGCATCCGTTGGCGACGGCTCCTCGCTTGTCCCATTGAATAATCTCAACTCGATCGTATTCTTCTCCGGAATCGAATTTATCTCGCCGGACTCGGCTACAATTGTGCGCGTTGGTTTTCCTTCCTGGGGCTGATAGATCCTTATATTTTTCAGTTTATTGCCCTTTATCTCATAAATGAATATGACGTAATTTTCGAATCCCCTTATGAACGTCCCCTCTTCCAGATAAGCCGTCGGCCTTCTGATGCCTATCTCCTTTACGACCTTTCTCGATAGATAAGAGGCATTCGGCGATATCTGGTCATTAATAAAAAATGAGGCGAAAGAGAATATTACTCCAACCATCAATATCGGAAAGGCGACGCGGTATAAACTTATCCCGTTTGCCTTCATCGCGGTCAGTTCTCCGTCGCTCGAGAGCCGGCCGAACGTCAGAATCACCGCCGTGAGCGCCGCAACCGGCAGTGTGAAACTCAAGAGCCATGGCACAAGAAATAAAAATAATTTTAATACGGAGAGTATGTCGACGCCTTTATTTATGACAAGGTCGGCGAGCTTTATGATGTTCCCGACTAAGAGGATAAAGGTGAAGACAACTATGGAGAGAAGAAAGGCATGTGAAAATTCCTTCAGTATATAATCTCTTAATATGCGCATACTTAGTATTAAAAAATTGCATCCTTAATGAGATAGAAGGCGTCCTTCCACATATAGTATATTAAATATTCCCACAAAGGAGGAGATACTTTTCGCGCCTCATAATCTACGTAATCGCCGTAGACCCTAACCACGAGATAATGTAAAAAGCCTCCGTCTCTCTTGGGTATCTGAGTTATCATCCCGCCGCCTCCGGACGTTATGTATTTAACGCCGCCGAAAACGGACTCTTTGAACATGTGCTCGTGGCCGCAAAATACTATATCGACTTTATATCTCTCACACAACTTCATGAAGCGATAGGACCATGGGCTTAACTCCGGCCTATACCACGATTGCTGATACGGTGACATAGGCGATTTATGCGCGATGATGAATCTGTGTTTATAGGCTAGCGACTTTTTTAACTCTTCCTCTATAGCGGAAAAACATTCTTCACTGATATCGCCTGCCGCGTTATCTATTATTATAAAATACGAACCGCGGTTAGCGAATGAGAGCTCCTTAGCGCCTATATATTTTTTAAAATATTTTGTTGTTTCTCCCTTATCGTCATCATCATCGTGGTTTCCCATCGCGGTCAAGATAGGCCATTTTATGAGGGACCTTGTCTTATTGTATATGCGATGTTCCCATTCGGAACCCCTGAAGGTCGCGTCGCCCGCTACTACTACGAAATCTATCGGTAGTTTCTTGAACCTGTCCTCTCTGTCGATCTGCCGAATCAGTTTCAATGTGGCGCTGTCATTGAACATGAAACCTGAGTGACAATCGCCGAATACTATAAATCCGAAATAATCGCCCTTATTGTGACTTAATTTTTCAGCTGTCTTTTCGTTCATATACGGCGCAGGCTCCTTCATAAAATAGAGCGTCACGACAGGAACCAGCGAGTATATAACCGCTGCCGATATAATAAGCAAAAATATTTTTTTAAATCGTTTCATATGCGTTATTCATTGTATCCTTACAGTCTCGTTTTTTCAAGCCTTTGTTCTATTATACCAAAACCTGCAAACGTTTACGACCGGTCTCTATTAATGACATGGATCATCTCGCAGAGCCTGCCGTAGTTACACATATTAAAGTTCATCACGATCCGGGGCAAGTTAAGGCATTCTCTTTCCTCAATCTCTTTATTCGTCGGAGGCGAGCGCCTGATCTTGCCGCTTGCCAAAATGTCCTTAAACTCTTTATTAATAAGCCGCATTGTCTTCTCTGAGATTTCTTTATTCAATCTCATCACGGTCAGGCCAGAAACGTATCTTATAGAGTTATATACCCGATAAAAATCCTCTATAAATTTTATTGCCTCATCGGCAGTTTCCGCAATATGAAAAAGGTTAAGGTCCTCTTTTGCGATAAAGCTATTTTTAAGCAGGTGCTCGGTTACATAGCGTTTCCACGCATCCCAATATGCCGAGCCCTTGGGCTCCATCAAAACTATTGGCCTGGGTTTGGATTTGCCGGTTTGGATCAGGGTGAGCATTTCAAACCCCTCATCATGCGTGCCGAATCCTCCGGGAAAAAGAGCGGTGGCATCGGTCTCTTTAACAAAGATCAACTTTCTGATAAAAAAATATTTAAAGTTTATTATTTTGTCTTTTTCATCTATATACGGATTTGGCTTTTGTTCAAATGGAAGCCTGATATTTAACGCAAATTCCTTTCCTGCTTCCGCGCCTTTATTGCCGGCCTCCATGACCCCCGAACCGCCTCCCGTTACGATCATATAACCTTTTTGAGTCAGCTTTTTTGTGAATTCCTCCGCCATTTTGTATTCCGCTGATGTTTTTTTCGACCTCGCCGAACCAAAAATTATAACCTTTTTGACATCTCTATAAGGAGCGAATATTCTAAAAGAATGCCGTAATTCTTTAAGCGCATTATTGACAAGTTTGAGATCTCCCTTATCGTTTGATTCCCGCCCTAACTTAACGGCGGTCGTGAGAATTTCACGCAACAAACGTTCGTTTTCAGGAGAACTGATTTTCTTGGCAAGTTCGCTTATCGCGCTATCTATGGCTTCATCGCCAATTTCGTACTCTTTCGATATCTTTCTCATGCTTCGCCCTTTTTAGATTGACCTGTGCCCATGCAAACAATTTGACATAATTTTCATAAGTAAGCGTTCCCGATTGAATCCGAGAACGCTTAAAATACGATGGCGGAGAGGGAGGGATTCGAACCCTCGAAGGAGGCTATTGCCCCCTTAACGGGTTAGCAACCCGCCGCATTCGGCCTCTATGCAACCTCTCCTATTTTGCGTCAGCGAAGGATCTCTATTCAGCGCGTTTCTTCTTAAAAAATTCCTTCAAAAGGCTTGCGCAATCTTCTTTAAGGATACCTTTTGCGATTGATATCTTGTGGTTGAGATTGATCTTATTTATATCAACCTTGGAACCGAAAGCGCCCGTTTTAGGATCGCTTGTCCCATAAACCAGCCGCTTTACCCGCGCTAAGACAAGCGCACCGGCGCACATCGCGCAGGGCTCAATTGTAACATACATCGTCGTGTTGAGCAACCGCTCGTTCCTCAAATACGAGGCGGCCTGGGTGATCGCTATCATCTCGGCGTGCGCTGTCGGGTCCTTCAATAATTTTATCTGATTGTGAGCTCTCGCTATTACCTTTCCTTTATGAACGATGACCGCGCCAACAGGGACATCGTCTTCCTCGAAGGCCTTTTTTGCCTCTTTCAGCGCCTCTTGCATATAAAGATGATCTATTTTCATTCGAGTATCTATGTAATTTGATGAAAAACTGGCGTGCCCGGCGTGATTCGAACACGCGACACCCTGGTTCGTAGCCAGGTACTCTATCCAGCTGAGTTACGGGCACGCGTATATCTGCTGCAAACTGTTTGGTTCTCCGCCTAAACCCGACATTAAACTATTCATGGCGGATCCGCCATGTGTTGTTTTTCTGTGTAGTGTAGGCGGAAGATACTCTATCCAACTGAGCTACAGGCGCGACGCTTCGGCCTCACTGCGGCCTATTTTACTATGCTCCCGACTTTAACATCCCTATCCGGCGTGATTATGGATATCCCCTTATCGTCGGAGGCGGCCAAAAGCATACCCTGGCTCTCCACGCCGCGCAAGATAGCCGGTTCAATATTGTCTATTAGAACGA
This sequence comes from Omnitrophica bacterium RIFCSPLOWO2_01_FULL_45_10, assembly GCA_001804165.1. Classification (GTDB taxonomy): domain Bacteria; phylum Omnitrophota; class Gorgyraeia; order 2-01-FULL-45-10; family 2-01-FULL-45-10; genus 2-01-FULL-45-10-A. The sequence continues at coordinate 31,980 of MHFL01000048.1, forward strand.
TAGAGCGGCCTATCAAGTCCTCTTTTTTATAAAAATTCCTGATGCCGGCAACGATCTGCTTCGTCTTATCTCCTAAATCGACGAGCACGACGTAGAGTTTTTCCGCGTTAGGATGGTCTTTCACCTCTTTAATCTTTGCTATCTTTATATCGAGTTTCTTAAATTCTTCGAAAGTTATCATTTCTATATGTCCTCACCTTAAATCCATATCATCACCCCTGGATTAATTTAAGCCAAAACATAAGCAGAATTCCGGCTATGAAGGATAATACGGAAAATGTCGCGTTCTTCACGGCCAATTGCTTATGTATTTCCGGGATCAGGTCGCAGGAAGCAATATAGATAAATCCGCCTGCCGCGATAGGCAATAAAAGCCCCGTGAAAAACCGAACGTGCTGAGCGAAATAATACCCTAACAACGTGCCAAAGATGGCTGTCGTAGCCGATAGGAAATTATAAAAGAGGGCCTTCGACCTCGAAAATCCGCCGTAAAGGAGAATACCAAAATCTCCCAACTCCTGCGGGATCTCGTGTAAGATTACCGCGGTGGTTGCTACAAGGCCTAATTTAATATCGATAACAAAACTTGTGCCTATGATGATGCCGTCGATAAAATTGTGGATTCCGTCGCCGAATAAATTCAGATAAGTGAAGATATGGATATCGCATACTCCCTTATGACAATGACGCCAATGAAGAAATCTCTCAAGGGCGAAGAACGATACGAATCCCAGGACAGTATAGATGAATACCAGATTTATTTCTTTAACGTGCTCTATCGCTTCAGGCAGAAGATGCAGGAACGCCCCGCCTATCAAACCGCCCGCGCCAAAAGAGACCAATAAAATAAGAATCTTGCTCAGGAGTTTTTCGTTGAAGAGTAAAGTAAAGATGCCTATGAGTGAAATGATGCTGACGATTACGCTAGCGGCTAATGCCCAGACTAGATTCATGATTCAACCTGAATATGCCAATTCCTAAATTTTCTCTGTAAAATTTATGAATGGCCATTCTGGAATTTGATGAAACAAATTCCAGAATTATTCCTAAATTTTTAATTTTGCCTGGGCCTCGGTCTTGAGCCGGGCAAATTCATTTTCTTTGAACTGAGAGGTATCTATCTCCGGAAGCACGCGCAATGTGCAATCTACCCTTCTTGAAAAGATCCAACTGCCTTTAGGGATCGCGTCCCTTGTGCCGTCAAGTATTATAGGCAGTATTGGTTTCTTTTCTTTAAGGGCCAATTTAAACGCCCCGTTTTGGAACTCCCGCATTTCATTCGTTTCACTGCGTGTCCCTTCAGGAAAGAACAGGACCGACATGCCGTTCCTAAGCCAACGGCTCGCTGACCTATATACGTTT
>MHFL01000048.1:33350-37829 GCA_001804165.1 Omnitrophica bacterium RIFCSPLOWO2_01_FULL_45_10
TATTCTCCAATCCTTTAATGCGCATTCTCCAATAGGGATTCATGTTGGTGAGGATAGAGGCCCACCAGTAGCATTGCGCATGCGCTGCTTTTCGCTTCTTATCGAAGGGGAAAAGGCTAAGCGCAAGAAATAACATCGCAAAAAACAGCGCGATCGTCAAGATCGCGCCTATGACCCACACGGATATGGATAATATTATTTTCATAAGATTATATGCAATAATAAAGCCGTAAGGCAAGATCTATACCCTACGGCCTAACATACCACGCCTATTCTATTTGTCAACTATAATAATCTGAATTGTAAAAACTAACTTTTTGAAAAATTTACACACGCCGTGCTGCCTTCAGTACTATTAAAATAGATATGAGACCCCTGTAGACAGAGCGGTCTCATCAAAAAATCTTCCTTCTATATTTACCCTCGGATTATTGCCTCTAAGGGAGTAAGCAATATCAAAATTAGCAATGATAATATTGCGAAAAATCGGTCCAACGTGAATAATTATTTAAATGCGGTAAATTTATCTTTGGACGCACTGCATAAAGGACATTTATCGGGGGCTTCGCCTTCTACGGTATATCCGCATAATTCGCAAACTTGAATTGCGCTAAGCGTTACGTCTTTTCCTGAATTGACCGCGTCGAGCGCCTTTTCATAAAGTTTTTTATGCATCTTTTCCGTACCATAGGCCCACTGGAAGCTTTGTTCGGCGCCCTTTTCCTGCTGGAATTTGGCCACTTCAATATAGGTGGGATACATCTCTTCTATTTCAAATGTCTCTCCCGCGATGGCCAGTTTCAGATTCTTTTTTGTATCGCCCGGGCCAAATGCCGCCATACTGTTTGCCGTAAATCCTCCGTCGAGGTGTTTTAATTCCCGGTAATGGTCGCCGGCGTGTATGTATTCGGCATGTGCGATGGAGCGAAATACTCTTGCGACATTGTCAAACTTCTCTTTTTCGGCCTGAACCGCGAAATGCAGATACCTCATGTTTGCCTGGCTCTCCCCGCCAAATGCATTAACGAGATTCTGTTCCGTCATTTTTTTCATATAATACCCCTTTTTGATTTTTTCCCTTATTTGCCCTTATTTATCCCTTATCCTACTCCACTTCATAATAATGTCAAGAAAGTTTTAATAACAAATAGGAACTGAAAAAATAGGGACTGCCCTATTTTTTATTTTAAAGGGAGTATTACATCGATTCTATTTTAAAATTCTTGAGAGGGCCTTAAAGTTTTTGGTAAGCCATGCTGTAACCGCCATCTGTCTTTTTGTTTGGGCGATCGGCCTTGCCGGGATCCCCCAAATAACAGAGTTTTTCTCCACGTCTCCTATGACAGCGCTCTTGGCTCCGATGGTTACATTATCCCCTATTGTAATATTATCGACCGCGCCTGCCTGGCCTCCCATCGTGACATCATTTCCGATAACCGTGCTGCCGGAGACTCCGCACTGAGCCGCCATAAGCACATTTTTACCGATCTTGGCGTTATGCGCAATCTGACAAAGATTATCAATCTTTGTCCCCGCGCCGATTATAGTGTCGTTTAAGGAGCCTCGATCTATCGTACTATTCGCGCCTATTTCAACATCATCTTCTATTATGACAGATCCTAACTGGGGGAATTTGTATATCTTACCTTCATCTTTCACGTAACCGAAGCCGTCCGAGCCTATTACCGCCCCGGCATGAAGGACAACATTCTTGCCCAATTTTGTATTTTCATAAAGCGTTACGTTCGGGTAAATATGACAAAACGGCCCGATCTTAGAATTTTTCTTTACTACGGAGTTGCTTTCGATGATAACATGGTCGCCTATCGTAACGGCGTCTTCCACCACTACGCCGGCGCCTATCCAGACATTATTACCGAGACGCGCGGAAGACGAGACTGACGCCGTGGAATGCACGAAAGCGTTTTTTCTCTCCTCTTTATGAAGTTTATTATAAATGACGAGAAATGAAAGTTTTGGATTTTTAACTCTGATGAGAGGTTTTGTGGATTTTCTGAGTGAGGCATCGGTCAAGATGCAGGAAACGTCGCTCTTTTCAGCGCTTTTCAGATGCGCCTCATCCACGGCAAACGTAAGATCGCCTGATCGGGCGGATTCAACGCCGCTCAATCCTGTGATGTCGATATCGTCGTTACCTTCGGTTACCCCTTTTACCAAAACCGCCAATTCTTTAATCTTCATAAACTAAAACCCCCGGTTTAAAAAGATTACCCCGCTTATCTTTTCGGACGTTGAAAACGCGAGCCAAAGGGGCGATTTCTATGATGATATTTTCCATATCGTTCGTTGCGGCCGCGGTAACCTTCAGGCATGCCTTGAGTTGTAATAAATCTCTCCTCAGGCATTTCCGGATGACTCGAGACCGGCAGCGCTGTCCTGATGATCCGTTCTATGTTTTTAATGTCGTCTCTCTGGTCCGGCGTAGCGAATGAAATGGCGCGCCCTTCGCACCCGGCGCGCGCCGTCCTGCCGATCCTATGCACATAATTTTCTGAATCTTCCGGAAGATCGTAGTTAATAACAAGTTCTATCCCGCTAACGTCGATGCCTCTCGCGGCTATATCCGTTGCGACCAATATCCTGTATCTCCCAATCTTAAAACCTTCCAGCGCTTCCCTTCTCTGGCCGAGGGTGCGGTTCGAATGTATCTCCGCGGCCTTGTACCCTAGCCCTCTTAGAAAGCGCGTGATCTTCGCGGCCCCTATCTTTGTCCTGGAAAATAATAAGACCGAGCCATGATACTGCGCAAGTAATTTTGCCAAAAGCTGCCGTTTAGAGTCTTTTTTGACTATGAATAATTCCTGGATTACTCGTTCGACCGTGGTCCCGGATGGCGCAACTTCGATGTTAATAGGAAGCTTCATGTGCGCCGTTCCTATCTTTATGATCTCCGCAGGTATTGTCGCGGAGAAGAGCATCGTTTGACGGTCCTTGGGGATATATTTAAGTACCTGTTCGATCTGCGGCAGAAAGCCCATGTCCAACATGCGGTCGGCTTCATCGAGAACCAGGATATTTACATCCGCCAGGAGAATGGTTCGTTGACTTATATGATCAACGAGCCGGCCGGGCGTCGCGATCAGAATGCGCGGACTCTTTCTCAATGCCTGGATCTGAAGATGCATGGAAGCGCCGCCTATGAGGACGGTCGATCTCATGCCGAATAACGGGGCTAACTTTTGGAATGTCTCATCGACCTGAACGGCAAGCTCTCTGGTGGGCACAAGCACGAGGCACCGGCCCTTCTTTTGAGAGAGGCGTTGAATTATGGGTATGGCGAAAGCCAATGTCTTGCCTGTCCCGGTCTGAGCAATACCGATGATGTCCTTACCTTCCGCCGCGATTGGGATCGCCTTATGCTGAATCGGCGTTGGAACGGTAAATTTCATGCGGTCCAAAACTTCGAGGATCTTCGGCGCTATGCCAAGGCCATAAAAGGAAGAGTTTAACTGCTGGGCCGGTTGTGCCATTATTAAACCCTGGCAACCGCGGCAGAAGATAACTCTTTTAACATAGCGGCCTGCTGGTGGGCGTGACAGTACACCTCAGGATTATATATGCTCAATATCTGCGTGCAACCCGCAAATCGGCATACCCTGCGTCTTTTGTGTGTTTTTATTTTTTTTGACATTACAATCTGCCGATCTTATTGAACGACGTGTATCTTGATGGCGCGCGGGCCCTTATCGGATTTTTCCACCTCAAACTCTACCTGCTGGTCCTCGTTCAATGCCGTAAAATTAACATCGATGAGGCTCGATTGATGGAAAAATATCTCCCGACCATCTATATCATCGATAAATCCAAACCCCCTGTCACGCACCAACTTTTTTATTTTACCTTTGTGCATTCTCGTACTCCTTTCTATGTATAACAAAAAACCGCATGGTCAATAAAACACTCTCCATGCGGTAAATAACAGCATTTGTACCTTATCTTATTGACACGTATTATGTTACCATGTCCTCCTGTCTTTGTCTATCATTATCTATAAATTTATCCTGTTTTTTCTATTTTTTCTCTTTTTCGTCTTTTTCTACTTCTGCGCCGTCTTTCTTCTCCATCTTCTCTTTTTTCTTTTCTTTCTTCATTTGTTTCTTCCAGCCCCTTTTCTCACCTTTGCTCCAACCGGCTGGTGTCTTGTCCTTTTTTTCCAGGCCATACGGCATCTTGTCTTTCTTGGCCAAACCCGGAGGCATGGCACCCTCATTTGTTCCTTGCGTCTTATCTTTTTCTGATACAGCGCCTTTACTCATACCGTGGCCGCCGTTCTTGCCCTGGCCTTTAGCATAAGACGGTACCGAGATGCTCAATGCCCAAAATAAAGTTATGACCATCACGAATAATGCCTTCGATTTCAATTTTTTCAACATATATACCTCTTTTTTTATAGTAGTTAAATTATATTATTTTTAGCGATGGCGAAGTAGAATGGCGGGGACGACGGGGTTCGCACCC
>MHFL01000048.1:37836-38321 GCA_001804165.1 Omnitrophica bacterium RIFCSPLOWO2_01_FULL_45_10
TCGGATCGACAATCCGACGTTCTAACTAGCTGAACTACGTCCCCAATACTTATGCGAGTGAATTATAAAACAAACTAAATGAAATTGCAATATCAATAAATTCGTATGTATTTTTGGAAAAGGAATATTAAGGAAACACCTTTTCTAAAAAGGTTTTTCCTTAAAACGATTTTGGCGCTAGCCCTGCCTGGGTCTTCATGGGTGCAGGCCGAAGGCCAAAAAGCAATTCCACACTTTTTGGGCCTGAGGCAAAATCGTTCAGTGGTGGGCGGTAGAGGATTTGAACCTCTGAACCTTTCGGATGTAAGCCGAACGCGCTACCAGCTGCGCCAACCGCCCAAATTGCGATTATAAATTTTTACCCAGCGAGGCGGCCGAGGAAGACGATGGTGAATACCATTACTAAGAGCGCCACTGTCTCCGTCATGCCGAGGACGACGAGATAATTGCCGAAACCCTTGCCTGTTTCTCCCATTGCGTCGCAG
>MHFL01000049.1:0-5260 GCA_001804165.1 Omnitrophica bacterium RIFCSPLOWO2_01_FULL_45_10
TCGGCCCTATAAGTGAATTGAAGCGCCTCTATTATTGAATGGCTCGTTTTAAGCCGCGAAAGATATGTATAATCATCGCCTACGAAATTATAGAAAAGGGTAGGATGATAAACCATACATATGATCGCTAAGACAAATACTAAAACAAGGTGTCTTTTCATGGCTCAATTTTTCTCGCTACTACCGTTATCACGGATCCGGAAAAGAACGGTATGGATAGAAGTTCCAACAAAAATCCTATGGGAACATAAAATGGGCAAAGCAGCGATAAAAGCGCGAGATTCTTCAGGATTTTCGACTTGCTCATACCCCGCATCCTGCCTGCCTTCCTGCTCAAAAGGTCCCATAGAAAATTAAAGTCGCCTCCCATTAAATTCAGCAAACTTTGAACGATTCCGAAAAACCCGTACTCAAAAGAGAGACAACTCCGGCTCATCACATGAAACCCCGCGATTTCAAGCAGCCTTTCCATGCTCTTTGGCGTAAAATGAGATAAATGTCTCGGCACATCCAAATGAAACCAGAATTGCCTTGAAATCCTGGATTGCCAGGAAGAAAAATTCGGCACAGAGACAAAAATCATCCCTTCTTTTTTGGTTATGCGCCAGATTTCCTCGAGCGCGTCTTTAGGCCGAAGCAGATGCTCAAAAACATGCCATAGGCTGACCACATCAAACGTCTCTCTCTCAAAATGGCGTTCTTTAAAATCTCCTATCGAAACGTTTAATCTCAAGCCCTTCCTCGCAAAATCTGAACTAATCTCTGATAACTCGGTGCCGCAGACTTCCCATCCTTTTTGTTGGAAATATTTCAATTGCCAGCCTCGACCGCAGCCGATGTCAAGCATGGAGCCATTGTTATCCCGAAAATATAGGAGTATTTTTCTTATCCTTGCCCACTGATAAAATTTCACAAACTGCTTCGCGAAGAAATTATGAAGCATCATCTTTTCATCATAATACTCGCGGGGGTAAAAATCCTTTATTTCCTCCCGGGACGGTTGCGGATACGTGTAAATTAACCCGCAATTTTCGCATCTACGAATTTGAAAGACGGCGTTGGAAATATAATCTCTGGTTTCAAAAAGAACCGGACCTTCTCCTTTACAACAGACAGCGTAATCGTCAACCCTTTTTTGACGCGTTTCCTCTTGAACCAGGGGCATAATCATCTTCATTTAACAGCCAGAACTGCCCAGCATATCGCGTCCCGTTTATCGATCCCGTCTCCTATCTTTCCTAAGAAGTAAAACATGAGTGAAGCGGGAAAAGATAAAACCCTCGAGATATTTTCAGCGGATCTTAACCCAAAAAATGGCTTAAGGATGCGTGTAACGATATGGGTCTTCACGTCAACCAGCCTGTCGCCAACAAGAGAAAAAATCCCGCCGATCCTTTCGACTGCCTCTACTCTGAATCCATTTTTTTCTAATAGATACTTTATCCCGTATCTAGTGAACCTAAGGTAATCATTTGGTTCATAATGAAGGCCCCACTCTTGGGGGACCGTCAGATACAAAATCCCTCCTTTTTTCATAACTCTTTTGATCTCGTTTACGGCCTTTTCCGGTTCCGGTAGATGCTCTAATACTTCAGTGCATAAGACGCAGTCAAAGTATGCGTCTGGAAACGGAATCTCCTGAGCGCTTCCCAAAACATCCGGAGCGACCGATTTATTCTCGTCCATACCCACATACTCACCGGCGTTCGCTAAATATCTTCTATGGGGCCTCGTTCCACATCCGACGTCAAGGACATTACCTTTAATGTAAGGCGAATATTTGCGAAACATCGATTCCTGAAGATTCTTGACGATGAAAGATGACGGGTAAAATCTCATAACGCGGCGCTCTCCTTGGATATCCAGCCGTTTGGAATTTTAGCTCTTATTTTTTTAAACCTATACCGCGTAATAATGCGCCCCATGACATTTACCAATCCTTGAACAATAGAACATATATATTCCAACTTCCTTTTGGATCTTAAAAATACCTTCCAATACCAAGGGCCCAAACGCAGTTCAGTAAATAAGAAATGCTTTATGATTAACTTATTTATTATATCCTCAAAGTCGGCGTCGTATCCGCACAGATGAAATCTTCTGTCGCTCTTCCTATAATGATCAAGGCGCCATCCGAATAGTTCTGTTATCTCAGAATCGTCTTTTAACTTGTGAACGAAATATTTGTTGAATAACTCCGTCTTGGGCAATGGGATGGCCGCGCCGACGACCCCGCCTGAGGGCCGTAGCTTCTCCAAGAGCCTTATCGTATCCTGAAGCTGCTCTACGGTCTCGTTCGGAAGATTAATCATTACGCTTGCGAAGGCCCTTACCCCGTGTTTGCGAGCCAGAGAAAATATCTTCATCGTGTCAGCGGCCGTTATTCCTTTCTCTATCTCTTTAAGCATTTCATCCGAGCCGCTTTCAACTCCAACATCTATTTGCACCAGTCCGGAGTCTTTCATCTTCTTCAAAAGCGCCTCATCAACAAGATTGGACCTTGTCTCGCAGGCCCAGACCAAATTCATTTTCATGTTTTTCAATTCGCCGCAAAACTCTTCCGCGTGGGCTCTATCGACACAGAAGGTGTCATCCATTATATAGAAGCCGTCGATAGCGAATCTGTCTTTTAAAAATTTAATCTCTTCTATTACGCTCCTTACGGGCCTATAGCGAATGGGACGCGAAAATTTGTTCATCTTCCTTATCACGGAGCCGGAACAGAAGGTGCAGTTATAGGGGCAGCCGCGGCTCGTAAAAATTTGAACGCCGGAGATCCGCACGTGCCTTGTAACGAACGCATGAGGCCTTGTATAAAACCTCATATTCAATTTTTGATATACATTCATGGGCGATATTGAAAGATCGTTCATTATCGTTCTCACCTTGGTGCGGCGGGCCATGCCATTCTTTAAATATGAGATACCATCTATAGAATCATAATCTTCTTTGCCTGATTCTATATATTTCGCGAGTTCCAACAGCGTCTCCTCGCCCTCGCCGATCACCGCGAAATCAACCGGACTGGTTTCATATATGAACTGTTCGGGATACAGCGATGGATGAATTCCTCCTACCACTATAGGGATGCCCGATTTTCCTTTTAGTTCATTTGCTAACCTCATCACAGAATTGTATTCTCTCGTCATGCAGCTTATCCCTATGAGATTCGGAGAAGACGATTCGGCCTTTTTTATGATCTTATCCACCAAGGAACTATATAACCCGCTTCCCGTAAACGGCTGCCTTTTCGCTATCGACATGGAGTAATTCGATATCCTGTTTTTAACGCTATCGAAATAAGAACTTTCGGCCTTTTCGTCTACTATGTCAACGCTCATCCCGTTTGACTCCAAATAGGCGGCGAGATACAAAAGCGAGAACGGCAGGTAGTATTTATAACTTCCATCCATGGCCCTCTCGGGCGGATTTATGAGCGAAACTTTAAACATACCTCTTGCCATTGTCTGTAAAACCTATCCAGTCCGAAAACCTTGCTTCTCTCTTTTGCCCTCTTGGAAAAATTCTTCCATTCGTCTTCGTTATCAGTAAGAAATTTAGTCTTCTCTATCAATTCGTCTATTGTATCTACTAAAAAACCGCTTCCCCCATCATTTATAATCTCTTTCTGACCGCCGGTGTTTGCCGCTATCGGGACAACGCCGTGACTCATCGCTTCGGCCGTAACCATCCCGAACGGCTCCAATCTCTCCGGCCTTTTCTCCTCGTCCACTCCCAGACCCGCGAGATGCCAGAATATCTTTGCCTTTGAATAGATTCTGTTTAGTTCGGCCTCTTCTAAATCGAAGTAAAACTTAACATTGTAACCCCGAGACATCTCTTTTAATCTACAAATATATTCGTCTGTGCCTTTACCTTCGACTACGCCGCCTGCCAGAATCAGCCGCAAGTCTCTCTTGTCTTCGTCACAAATAATCTTAAATGCGCGGATCATCTTATCTCTACCCTTGCCGTCGCCATCTGGTCCCGGCGCGTTAAAACGCGCGACGGACAATATGATATCCTCTTTTTGAGCGTTACAGTCTTCTGACCAGCGCACGGGAGGATTTATTATATCTACATCCTCTTTCCCCCATAATTTCAAAATCCACTTTTTGGTGAATTCACTGACGCAGGCGATCTTGTCATAATGTGAAATAAAATTATGTTTTCCCGGAGGCGGAAGAAAAACTTTTCTTGCCAGATTTTTAATTTTTTTAAATCTTTCATGGTAGCGAAAAGAATGATAGGGATCCATCAAAAAATAAACTATCATCAAATTTTTTCCCGCTTGAGGTTTTATCTGAAAGCAGAACCCCCCCACATTATTTATAAAAAGGTCGTAAGATTTGGAAATTTCAGAAACCTTTTCACACCTCCTTATATGTTCCCAATTCCCGATGATTCTTTTCCCGATCGCCGAGTGTGATTTAAAACTGAGTATCTTTGTTTTGAATTTACCCATCTTAAAACCGTATATTTTTTCTATAATACCGCAAGAAAAGTCTTTATCGCCCAGGAGGACCACATCGTTATCCTCCGCCAATTTGTCAGCGACGAAAAGAATATATTTGCTCGCGCCATTCACTACGTGAAAGAAAGCGTCGTAAATCAATATATTCATATAACCCTTATCGATATATGCGTGGCGCTATATCATCTTGAGTATGCGGCGGCCAAGCGCCTTCAATCGGGGAGGTAAATTAAGCCGCGCCGCGATATCTCCAAACAGAATAGGCAATTTGTAATCAAATAAATAATCTTTCCAAAAATAGGTCCATTCCCTAAGGTTTAGATAACGGCGATATGGCGAACTTACCTTCCAGTGGCTCTTGATGGGGTCCGAAACGCGATTCGATGTCTTGCAATTAGAACGGCTTCTGGCGTAAGCGAATACCTCGTCCACATAATGGAATTGGTACTTGATAATAACTCTAAGCCAATAATCATAATCGATCGAGAAATACAGATCGGGATTGAAAAGACCTATATCTTTCACGAGTTTTTTTGAGTAAAACACAGCCGGCTGGTGGGGATGAAGTTCGTGTCTCCACCAGCGAAGTAAAACAGGCAAAGTCATCACGGGGGAACTCATTTTATCGTGCGTGGAGTTGCCTTTTGCGTCCACAAATCGCGCCCTTCCGTATATCGCGTATCGGTTTGGGCCGTGATGAGGATTCATCTCATTCGCCACCTTATGAAAGACGTTTTTGGCATAATAATCATCGGTGTTTAGCCATCCGATGATGTCGCCGCGCGC
>MHFL01000049.1:5315-6117 GCA_001804165.1 Omnitrophica bacterium RIFCSPLOWO2_01_FULL_45_10
CAGTCGAGGCGGCGTCGATAATGACATGCTCGAAGTTTCTGTAATCTTGCGCCAATACGCTCTCGATGCACTCGCGTATGTACGCGGCACAATTGAGCGAGGGCGTTATTACCGAGATTACAGGAGTCATTCTTCTCCTTTAAATTCAGCGGAAAATATTCCCCTATATTGCTTCGAGAACCAATCGATTGTTTTTTCAAGCCCCACATTTAGCGGCGTTAAGGTAAGATTAGGAATTAACGCCTCTATTTTTTTTATTTTAAGACACTTCGACTCTGCGCCCACATATCGAGACGTATCAAAATGGATAGCGTCAAAATCGTATCCCACCTTTTCGCAAATGAGTCTCGCGAAGTACCTAATGGGAAATTCCCCTCCGGCGCCTATATTGATGATGTCATTCTCGCGACGTTTGACGAGTTCGACCATTATATTAACGAAATCGTCGATGAATATCAATTCCCTGCGCTGGTTGCCGTCTCCCCATAATACGACCTTCTCGCCGTACAGTTTGCCTCGCATGATCTTGCGGAGCAAATCAAAGATGAAATGCGAATTCTTCGCGTCGGCGCGGTAGCCGGGGCCGTAGAGCGTTGATGGTATGAGATAGAGGTATTTTAATCCGAATTGCTTATTTAAAGAAACCAAACCTACATAGAGCATTCGTTTAGTCATGGCGTAGGTGTATAAACTGTCGATAGGTTTACCCAGAAGGTAATTTTCTTCGATTAGTTCCATATTCGGATCGTAGCCGCAACTGGTGCCCATGCATATTAATTTTGCCTGAGGCTGATATTTTAGC
>MHFL01000049.1:6146-6896 GCA_001804165.1 Omnitrophica bacterium RIFCSPLOWO2_01_FULL_45_10
TTGATTGATAATCCATTGCTCACCTGAATGATATAGACAGAAATCGCCTGCCTTCGTCCAGGCGGACAGATGGTAAATTTGATCATACGACCTATCGTTAAAGAGATCGAGTGAATCCTGTTTTGTCAAATCACAATTCTTGGAATTCAACCCGACAAGTTCGTGTCCTAGATTCCCAAGTTTTGAGATGAGGGCCCTGCCCAAAAAACCGCTTGCGCCCGTAATCAGAATCTTCATCTAAAACCTCTTTGGGGTTAATATTAAAATTTCCTCTGTGAAATTTTAATATGGCCATCCTGAATTTTTAGTTTACAAAAATTCAGGGTTAACCGGAAAGTAAAACTCAACTCCCTTGCCTAAGAGATGTTTGTTCTTCGCGAGAATCTCTTTCTTAAAGTTCCACGCAAGGACGTAATAAATATCGGGCGTTTTATCAAACTCGTCCTCGATGACTATAGGAATATGCATCCCCGGGGAGTAAAGCCCGTTACGGAGTTGATTCTTTTCAACTAAATAATCGACATATTCCGTTCCGATCCCAAAATAATTTAAGAGGGTATTTCCTTTTGCCGGCGCGCCAAAACCAAAAATTCTCCTATCTTTACTTTTATTTTCTTTTATGTAGGCGACGTTGGTTTCTTTCATGCGTTCGATGCGCTGCGCGAATTCGAGATAAGTGGAAAAATCGTTACTCCCTTCGGTATACTCCGACTTACGCATCACTTCTAACCTTTGGGTGGGAGGTCTTCT
>MHFL01000049.1:7079-7775 GCA_001804165.1 Omnitrophica bacterium RIFCSPLOWO2_01_FULL_45_10
CAGCGCGGCGCGGATACCTTCTGACGCGGAATGTAGTTCCTCCAGGTGGAAGAATACGCCCCCGGCGTTTATACAATCGAATTTCCTGTTCAGCCGGCGCGCGCAGTTTAGATTAAAAAATTCTATCAATGTCTCGATGCCTGAATCGTTAGCGATCCTTGCCGGGGATTTGGCCGGCTCAACCCCCAACACCTCGTAACCCAAGGCCTTATATTCCCTTAACTGAGCGCCATCATTCGAGCCGATATCAAGAATAGTTTTATCCTTTATATTTTTAAAAAATCTGGAATCTACGTCTTGGGCCACTGCCTTGAAATGCCGATTCATGGTCTTCGTAAGGCCGGACAGATAGGTATGGTCGCTAAACATCTCTTCTTTCGGAACCGTATAATCCAATTGAGGCGTAGAACAATTATGGCAATATAGCAGACGAAGAGGATAAAAAGGCTCTTTCCCTATATCTTCTTTCTTCAAAAAATTCCCGCACCATGGCTGATTGCCAAAATCGATTACGGGCTCCAAATCTTTTGAATCACAGACGCGGCATCTATGAATAAAACGACTTGGATCCGAAATGATATTCATCGGATTGAATCTCCTGTACGCATATGCGCGCTTACATTTGGTTCGATGAATTCTGTCTCCCATGCCAGCCGCGGACGCACTACTCCCATCCAGCCGCCGCTTATGAACTCC
>MHFL01000049.1:7783-11775 GCA_001804165.1 Omnitrophica bacterium RIFCSPLOWO2_01_FULL_45_10
CGCACCGGTGTCATGGACCTGAAATGACAAAACATTTTCGCTGATAGCTTGAGTATCTCCTACATTTCTGCCTAAGATCGCTGTTATGGCGTATCTTCCTTCATTCAAGAAATTGGCCGGTATTAGGCAAGACGCCTGAAAAAGACCTTTGCGGTGCGGCTTTGCGCTCCATTGGTCATGGGTTAGGGATATGGATTTATGATTGGAGGACGAGAATACAGGTGTTCCTAAAGTATCTTTAAGCCAAATCGCGGCGTAGAGAACGGCGCCTTCACATAAGTTCCAATAAGTTATTTGAATGAGAATCTCTTTGGAGATATCCGCGTCCGCGGTTGGGCTGTTCAATCCGTCTTGAATGACGCGAACGGCATGCAGGCGGACGATATCTGTCCCCGGCGCTTGGCCTATGTCAGGCCAGACCATTTCGGCCCCTTTTGACTGGATTGCGGATAGATAACGTCCTATCACATCAGATGGTTTTCCGTACGAACTAATTTCGCCTTTCTCCAGTAAAATCGCCTTTTTGCACAAGTTTGCGACACTGGGCAGGTTGTGCGAGACGAAAAGAACCGTCCTGCCTTCCTTTGTAATGCCGGATATCCTGTCCAGGCACTTATTCTGAAATATGGCGTCCCCTACCGCCAGGACTTCATCCACAAGGAGGATATCCGGCGATAACTGGCTGGCAATGCTGAAGGCCAGACGGACATACATCCCGCTTGAATAGTGTTTTACGGGAGTATCGATGAACTTTTCAATCTCAGCGAAGGAGACTATCTCATCGAATTTAAGATGTATCTCGCGCCTCTTCATCCCGAGAATAGCGCCGTTTAAGTAGATGTTTTCCCTTCCGGTAAGTTCGGGATGAAAGCCTATGCCCACACCTAAGAGGCTCGCGACTCGGCCCTTTAAGGATATGCGTCCTTCCGTAGGTTCGGTGATACGGCTTATGAGTTTGAGTAAAGTGGTCTTGCCTGCGCCGTTTGGGCCGATGAGGCCTTCGCAGTCGCTCTTTTCGACTTCCAGAGATATATTTTTGAGCGCCCAGAACTCCTCTTTTGTATTGTAGTTAAGAGGGGCCTGTTTAAAAGGATTGAGGAGGCGCTTTCCAAACCGGCTTAAACCTTTTGCGATACAATCGCGCAAGGCGACGTAGCCGGCTTGGCTTTTATGCCTTAAGAGATACTTCTTTGAAAGATTTTCTATTCGTATAACGACGCTCATAACTTTTTTTCGCTCTTTTTAGCGGCTTCGGAACTATAAAACTTAAATATCTTCGAATCTCATACCATATCTGCCAACGGATAAGCATAAAGATTCTAATATCCCAGTATCGGGGATCGCCAACCACAACACGGACTATCTCCCGGCCGAAATGATGCATTACGTTTCCTTGGATGAAGTAGGGTATAAGATCGCGATAGGCGGGGGATTTCAGGAGATTAACTAAACATGCAAGGACGTCTTTTTGGAGCGGCCATCTGCGTCTTCCGGCTATCGAGAAAGAATGGGGCATCACCCTATTAAGGGCCAGACATTCCGGGATATAACAAACCCCATGCCGAAAACCGATTACAAGCGGCGTAAACCAATCGGCATGCCATCTCAAACTCGGTATCCAGCCGCCGACCTCAGAAAATCGAGCGCGCTTTACTATAGAGGTATGGCTGGCGATATATCCGCCGCGTATAATTTTTGCGAACCCTGCGGGTGAAAAATAAGATGACTTGTCACCCCAATGCATTCTAATCTCTTTTACAATACCTGTTAAACCGTCGATCACGCCCGGGTCTGAACAACACAAACCCGCTTCGGGATATTTAGACAAGAGGCCCATGGATTTCTCAAAGAAACCCGGCAATATCCTATCGTCGGCCGCGGCATAATAAATATAGTCGCCCCTTGCTATTTCTTTGGCATTATTGCCAAGCTGGACTATGCCTATATTCATTTCATGCCTTATCAGGCGAACGTTGGGAAGGCCTTTGATAAACCGCTCGATGATAGTGGCGCTATTATCGGTGGATGCGTCATCAAAAATAATAACTTCCAGCGGTTTATATGACTGTCTAAATATATCCTCAAGGGCCCCTTGAACATAAGAGCCGTAGTTGTAGTTAGCTACTATAACTGAGAGGGTCATAATAATTTATCTCTTTACGCAGTACATGTTTATTCCGAACGGGCCTTCCATTTTGCATCTTATATATAATTTGTAATCTTCCAATTCACTGATCGCTAAAGGCAGAACAATCAGATCGCTCGTCTTATGATAAAGTGATACGACTAATTTCGGCTTAAAAAGTTTTATCGTATCCTTCGCGCCGGATATCGCGTTCTCCTCCCAGCCCTCTACATCTATTTTTATAAAGTCCACCCTTGATACATTCTTCTCCCTGACAAATTCGTCGATAGTGGTCATCTCAACGGCCTCATTGCCGTTAAACTCATCTATAAAAGACCATGCCGCTCCTGGCTCAACGACCATTGCTTTTACCGTACCCGAGATATATGAAGCCCCTTTGTTTATCGGCACAATAATATGCCCCAATCCGTTCAAAGAGACGTTATCAACAATATCCATGTAATTTTTGCGCACAGGTTCAAATGTAAATACCTTGCCTCGTTTCCCGACCGCGTCGGCAAAGAAGAGGGCAGTATCGCCTTTATAACCGCCTATATCGAAGACGATATCCCCGGGTTCCGGACGGACATACTTCATGCTGTATAATTCGCACTGTAATTCTCTCGCGATAATATCACTCAATCCCTTCAGCGTATAATTCTTATATCTGGTAACGCCTCCCTTCGCCTCTTCTCCTTTCTCGTCATCAAATATTGAGAAAATGCCTGCATCATTCAGGGCGCGGGACAGCCATGTCAAGAGGTAAATCATTTTGGATTTACTATCTTCCAATAAACCGTAAACACGTCTTATATCAAAGAGTACCTTCTCGTCTGCCGTTTCCGGAAGCGATATATCAAAATAAGATGCCTTGAGCATTTTGCCGTTATATTCGGACAATTCTTGAAAATCGTCCAGCGCCCCTTTACAAAAGTTAGTTACGGCAACCACGAGCAATGATATCCCGCTTTTAATGTCGGATAATTTTCCGAGATCATGGATTTCTATTCCGGAATTACATCGCGCTTCTTCGAATTTATCAAAGATACCCTTAATTCTGGAAAAGAGAGCTCGGTCGCGTCTTTTGATCTCTCCGATAAGCATATTCGCGTACTTAGAGCACGGATAGAAATAGATCGAACCATTCGGCGCCTCTTTTTTTATCCTCTCTATTACTCCCTGAATGGTATCCCTCTTTTTGAGATAATGCCCTACTACATCCATAACCAGCTCTATCATTTTCATATCTATTTTTTTAGATAAATTGAAACATAATCCAGCAGGGCCTCTTGCCAGACCCTCATGGGAGGAAGTTTAGAAGAGGCCATGGCGGTCTTCAATGACCTATGCCCCCTGAGATTAAAATCTCTGTCCTTCGCCCTTTCGATCTTAACGTCAAGCCCCATCAGTTCAATAAGTTTCTTTACGAATTCATAATAACTGACGATGCCGGCGTTGGCGATGTGATAGACTCCGTATGGCATCTTTCGTTCAATGATCCAAACCACGCGCCGAGCCGCGTCCATTGAATAGGTCATGGAATCAATCTTGTCGTCGGCTATTTTCAGACTCTCGCCCTTTTTTATTTTTTCTATTGCCTTATCGACGAAACCGCGCTTTTTGTTCGATCTTGGCCCAAACATGGTAGGAAAACGCGTTATGTAATGCCTCTTGCATAGATTCATCGCGAAAACCTCCGCCATGAATTTAGAGCCGCTATAAATTGTCAGAGGCCTTGGGATATCCTCTTCGATATAGTAGCCATCTTTATTGCCGTTAAAAACAGCGTGTGAACTTGGCTGGATAAATATGGCATTTTTCTCTCCGCAAACTTTTGCGATATATGAACTTCCTATGGCATTAATCG
>MHFL01000049.1:11886-16941 GCA_001804165.1 Omnitrophica bacterium RIFCSPLOWO2_01_FULL_45_10
CAGTGATCTCGAAGTCTTCATGACCTAATTCCGCAAGGTCTATATTTTTTGCCTGCCTGCATACACTCTCTATCGCTGTCCCCAACATGCCGGTAGAACCAAAAAGCAAAATCTTCATTAAATATCCTTAACCATTTAAACGAAATTCACGTGTTCCGGCGGATTCTTAATCGTCCACAAGAACTGACTTACATAATAATGCCTGCAATTGGTCTCGCAATCTCTGTTGACATCGATCGAGCATATCTTCTTCTGCGCTTCCCAGTAGCGCCGGCTCTTCACGATCTTGGC
Organism: Omnitrophica bacterium RIFCSPLOWO2_01_FULL_45_10; assembly: GCA_001804165.1. GTDB lineage: Bacteria > Omnitrophota > Gorgyraeia > 2-01-FULL-45-10 > 2-01-FULL-45-10 > 2-01-FULL-45-10-A. Next base: position 12,178 of record MHFL01000049.1, read on the forward strand.
GAGAGGCGTCTCTATGATGTTGCCCATCCTGAATTCATCCCGGCGCATATTGAAAAAGTGGCCGCAGGGGAAAACGCTGCCGTCACCGCTTATATTTATTAAAAAGTGAGTGCCGTAACAGACCTTAAAACCCTTGAGCCCTTGATTCTTTATCTTATTCCACCTTACTATCACTTTGTAATTGTCGGCGCTTAACCTTTCGGCTTCCTTCAGCGGATCTTCCATATCATGATATTCTTCTGGCGCGTTTAACCTTCTATCCGGATCATCGGAACACGGCTTGATGACCAAATAATCCACACCCGTCTTCCTTCCTAACTTAGCGAGCGGAACTATATCATCCATATTTTCTCTGGTCAAAACCATCTGCATGCCGATCGCCGCTTTGAAATGGCATGACCTTTTCTTTTCAACGTAGAGTCTTATATTTTCTATGACCGAATCAAACCCTTTTATTCGATGTATCTTAAAAAAGGAAGATGGGCTTGCGGCGCTTATATTGAACCTTAGCCATGAAAGAGATGAGAGCGTATCCTCGACCCTTTCTTTATTTAATAATAACCCATTGGTCGCCAGGCTCACATCCAATTTTATGTCTCTCGCGTAAAGTAGGGCGTCGTAGAGCGCGTCGTTCAAGGTATTTTCTCCTTCTCCGATGAACGCGATCGACCTCACCCCTATCTCTTTAGAATCTTTTAAAAGCCGTATCAGCGCGGGCCTCGGCATGTCAAATCTGTGACGAGCATTGGTCCTTCCCTGAAGCACGCCATAACAATAAGAACATGCCATATTGCAGCCGGTTGTTATCCCTAAATCGATATGCAATGGGGCTATCTTCCCGCCATTAAGCCATTCGTTGACTCTATCTAAATGCCACAACAGTTTATGGCTATCCATCATGAATCTATCCCGCATATCGTATTCCATCTTTGATCTTCCTGATCGCGTCCAGTTCCACTTTCCTCATGCGCCTATAATCCGAAGAATCCATCTTCTTCATGAGCTTCTCTCGCTCCCATTCGAGAGCGGCCTTGCCCCAAACCGACGGATGATGATGTTTAATCTTACCTGACAAATCTTCGGATAACGCGATAGGTAATCCCCATGCAAAGGGAAGCCGATATCCAAGATTCCAAATCTCGCGGCCTGGCGCCAGTGTAAGGCAATCGTCCGCGTAGAGGCTGCCAAAAATGGCGCTGAAGAAATCGTGGTAATTGTACGTGTCTGAGTCGGCGATGTTCAGTATTTTTTTAAAAAATACCGGATTGCCCGCTACTATGTCATAAGCATTGACGAGGTCTTCCGCATATATGATGCTGAACCTGTCAATCTCTTTTTCCAATAGAATCCCGCCTCTGTCGATTAAACGATTATAGAAATAGACAAGTTTTCCGGCAAAATCCCCCTCACCAAATATATTTGCCGGCCTCATGATCGTATAATTCAACCCCTCGGCCTTCTCCTTCAGGGCATCCTCAGCGGCCATCTTGTTCGCGGCATACGACTCGACCGGCGGCGTGTAGAATTGATTAATATATATCGCGGCGGTGCTTGTGAAGATATAGTGTCCGCACTTATCGCCCATGCATTCAAGAATAGAATCAACCTGTGAGGAAAAGTAAGCGTTATTGTCTATTATCACGTCAAAATAATATTCCTTTAAAATCTCTCTTAATGATTCTACGTCATTCCTGTCCGATTTTAAGTGCCTGATTCGCTCATCATACGCTGATCTGAATCTACCTCTATTAAGGACGGATACCTCATCGTTTTTTAAGCAAAAATGTTCCGCCAATTTCAGTCCGAGAAAACGCGCCCCTCCCAGTATCAGTATCCTTCTAGGCATAGGTCTTTTCCCTCACCGGGCAGGAGAGTTCCTTCTTCCCTAATTTCAGGAACTGGCAAACTCCACATTCATCGCACCTTGAATATCTCTGACCCGCCTTTACCTTCGCCAACATCATGGGATCCGCGACAAGACCGCGGCCGATGGCGACCATATCACAATCGCCGTCGGCCAAATGGCGCTCCGCTGATTCCATGTCCAAGATTTTGCCAACACCTATTACCGGTTCATTCACTATTTTTTTAACGGCTTTTGAATATTTAAAAAAATATCCCCTTTCCATCGCCTCGTTTTTGAGTAAAGCGGTATCATATATCCCGGCCGTCACGCTGAAATACCTTATCCCCGCGTCCTCCAGCAATGGCAGAAGTGTCTTATTGGTTTCTTCGTCGATTCCGCCTTTCACATAGTCCTCTCCCGATACGCGCGCTCCCAAAATTATGTCCGGCGCCTCCTTATAAATCCCCGAGATTATCTCTAATATCAAACGCGCTCTATTCTCTAGACTTCCGCCGTACGCGTCGCTTCTATTATTGGTATAAGCGGAAAGAAACTCATGCAGAAGATATCCGTGCGCCAGGTGAAGTTCTACTGCCTGAAATCCTGCCCTGGCCGCCAATATAGCGGAATGTATGAATTTTTGCCTTATAATGGCTATTTCTTCTATATCGAGTGCCAGCGCCCTGAAACCCGTTGTCTTGCATCTATAGACAGAAGGCGCGATGGATTCATGCCCTGTTAAGCGAGGGTTACCTTGCCCGCCTACGTGCATCAATTGGATGGAGGCAAATGAATTATTTCTTCTTATCGCTTTCGCCAATCTTTCAAATCCGTCCAATGACACATCATCGTTAATGCAGAGCGATCGATCTGTGCCCTTCCCTTCCGGCGAGACAGCGGTCCCGCTCACAACTATCATGCCCGCTCCGCCTTCCGCTATCGCCTTATAAAAATCTACGACGCGAGAAGTGACGAATCCGTCTTTATCGGCCCAATTGCATGATAAGGGCGGGAATACGATTCTATTCTTAACCCTTATGCCGCCGAGCGCTATCTGGGAATCCCACAGCATTTCGTATTCATGCCTCCCATTGATGTATCGATGCTGGTATTTATCAGAGACAACCATGTCATTAATCTTAAGCCCATCGTTGACAGGCCTGCGTTCTCGCAGCGGGCCAATAAATCATTTATCAACTTGTCGGTTCTTTCCGCCATATCAGGAAAAAAATTCAGTATCCATTCCTGATATAGATTCTCTTCTTTTCTGGAAGACCAACCGGATTCCGCTAATCCGATAAGCCGAATGAAATAATTCTTGTATACATCGCCTACTTTACATAATATTTGTCTCAAGACATCTTTATATTCTTCAAAAATATCTGGTATTTTCCAAAGATGGTCATTCATCCGGTTTGAATATCGAGCCATCACATTCAATGCGTCGTATAATAAATGATGTAATCTTATCACGTCGGGACATTTGTTTTTAAGTTCACTCATCGATTTCGCTATTCCCGCAACACGTTCGTCCTCATAATGGTACGTCACGATTCCCGATACCTCATCCTCATTCATTACGAGGCCCTTCTCGCGGAGACAATCGTGATAGGCCGTGCCGTAATAAATTATTATATTGTTTGACATGTCAAGATAATCCCAAGTCCTGTCGACCGTCTCTAAAAACTCGATTTTCTTTGATAAATCATCAAGTCTTAAGCATGGGCCAAACATCATGTGGCCAAGTAAGGGAAAGAAGATGCCCATCTCATCCAGCCGTTTAACGACCTTTATGCTTTGGTCTGAGTTGGCTATCTTTTTATAAGATTTTAATTCTGTATCTACGCCCGATTCCACGCCGATCGCCAATATATCCACTCCCGCTTCTTTCAGTTTCCGCAAGGATTCATTATCTAACTTATCGATTGTCTCAACCCTGAGGTGAATCTTAAAAGAGGCCTGAATATTCCTTCTTTTGATCTCATCACGGAATTCTCTCATCCTTTCTACGCCTTTAGATCCGGAGGGCCCTTCGAAAGAACTATCTATACAATTAAAAAATATGACGCCATAGCGCTTTGAAAGAAGATCTATTTCGTCTACAAACTTCTTTATGGGCCGTCCCAACCACGGCGTCTTCCTCCCCCCTTCGGTAATATTTACGCTTGACTCCGAGCAATAAAAACAGGGTGAAACGCACCCGCGGCTTGATTGGATGCGGACGGAATTATTATTCCGGCCATCCTCCGATATCCCTTTTTCAAGGAAGTCTCGCGATGGGTAAGGTAGAAAGTTAAAATTGACAGGCGCGATTGGCTTCCTTGAAAACTTGATCTGCCCTTGGTCTCTATAAAAACACGCTGGGATTTCAGAAAAATCTCCGTTCTTTACGGCTATCTTTTCAGATAATTTAACTAAGGACATTTCTGCTTCACCTATCAATATATAGTCCAGGCAAAGATAGCGCCCCATGAGGCCTCGCGCGAAGTCGCGTGCTCGAGGACCGCAAAGGATCATCTCATGCTGATGCTGTTCCGAGTTGAAAAGACAGATCCTGGAATCGGGATATTCATCTTTCACTCGCTCTATCATTTTCATCAACTCAAGCATAAGCGCCGCCATCGGATAAAAACATATCAGGTCATAGCCAAGGAATATTTTCTTATTATAACTATCCGCGTCGATGATGATAATTTTCACGCTCGCCCCATTCATTCTTAACAAAGATGCCATGTATCCAATCGCTATTGGGTAACTCTCTCCGGATAGATCCCCCTCTTTAACAAGATGGACAAGAAGACATCTGAATCCGATCAGATCCGTCTTACTCTTATACGGATTTTGAGGGATATCGGCAAAATCACGCCAGAAGACATCTTCCTTATCGTAATTTAACATCTTTCCTTTTAACCAGAGAT
>MHFL01000049.1:16952-35601 GCA_001804165.1 Omnitrophica bacterium RIFCSPLOWO2_01_FULL_45_10
GAAGCAATATGCGTCGATTCCCATGCTGTCAAATACGATATTCCCTCTCGTATTCCTTAATAAAATCTCCGCCACTGCGCTTCCCAGTCCTCCTGAGACACTATGTTCTTCGATGGTTAAAACAATCCCTGTTTCTTTTGCCGCCCTGGTTATGGCCTCTTCATCTATGGGCTTAATCGTGTGTATGTTTATCAAACGAACGTTTATGCCTCTCTTCCTCAATTCATCGCTCGCGGTTTCGGCGTCATATAATGAATTCCCTGTGGCAATCAGCGCCGCGTCATTCCCGCTTCGTAATTCGACCGCCTTGCCTATCTTAAATTCATAATCTTCCTTATATACGGCCCGTTCCCCGCTTGTTCCCAACCTTATATAGACGGGACCATTTATCTCCGCGGATGCCCTTGTCGCCTTCTCTGTTTCCAATGGATCCGCCGGAGATATTATCGTCATGTTGGGCAGGACCCTCATCAACGCCAGATCTTCTAATGAATGGTGAGTAGGCCCTAATGTTGAGTATCTTACCCCCGCGCCTATGCCGACGATTTTCACGTTCATATTCTGCATACATATATCATTTCTTATTTGTTCATATGCCCTCATTACGAGAAACGGGATTATCGTATAGATGAAAGGCGTGTCACCGCAAGACGCCAACCCAGCGGCGACACTTACCATCGTGCACTCGGCGATTCCGAAGTTCACGAAGTTCTTTGGGAACTTTTTTCTGTAGTTGTCAAAGACTATTGTTCCGTTATCCGCGACGAACGAATAGACGCTCCTATTTTTTTCAGTAAGTTCGTAGAGTGCTTTGATATAGGCGTCTCTCATATTCGAATCAATTCTTCTTCTGTCATGCCTAAATCCTTTAATGCCACTTTAAGTTCCCGCTCGTCAGGCATTCGATAATGCCATATCGGAGCGTTCTCGGCGAATGAGATGCCTTTTCCTTTAGTCGTATGAGCGATGATGAGACTTGGGCTCCCTTTTTTAAAAGGGATCTTGTTTAAGGCCGTCTCTATCTCTTCCATGTTATGGCCGTCTATCTCGGTTGTTTTCCACCCAAAGGCAGACCATTTTTCTGATAATGGGTCAAGAGACCCGATATTCTCTATAAAATCCATGGCCTGCAACTTATTGTAATCGACGATTGCTATCATATTATCGAGTCCATGTTGCGCCGCGAATATCGCTGCCTCCCATATGCTGCCTTCCTGGCACTCCCCGTCGCCCAATATAGAATAGACTTTGTAATCCCTCTCGTTGAGTTTTCCTGAGAATGCTATTCCCACCCCGTAAGGGAATCCGTGCCCCAGTGAGCCGGTTGACGCGTCGACGCCGGGAATCTTCAGCATGTCAGGATGACCTCCCAATACAGAACCTTTCCTGCACATGGAGAGGAGCAATTCCCTTTTGAAAAACCCCTTCTGGGCCAAAATCGCGTAAAGGGCCGCGCATGCATGGCCTTTGCTCAGGATGAAGCGGTCTCTTGAGTCCCAGCCCGGTCTTTCCGGGTCGACTTTCAAAAATTTAAAATAAAGGACGACCAGAAGGTCTGCTATCGAAAGACTTGAAGCCAGATGGCCGCCGCCTGCATGATAGATGGCCTTAAAGATAATTTTGCGAAGTTCTTTGGACTTCGCCTCTAATTCCCTTGTTTCATCCATCGCGCCTATTTCAGTTTCACCGCCTGCATCATCTTGATATTGTAATACCTTACATCAGTCATGGAATTCTTATATTTACCTTCGCGGAACGCCTTTATCAAATCCCTGACCGCGTCTTCTATGGTTTTTTTAGGCATAAATCCTAATTCCCTTTCAATCTTCTCGGAAGAAATGCGATATGAGCGCGGGTCATCTGACGGCACTTTTAAAATTTCAGCCGAAACTCTTCCGGGAAATTCCCGCTCAACTACGGACTTGACGATCTCTCCTATATCGCTTACAGTGAGGTTTTGATATCCGGCGTTGAAAATCTTCCCGGATATCTTCTCGTCAGGAAGTTCAAGAAGCACGCGATAAAGATCGGTGATGTCATCGATGTGTATATTCGGCCTCACCTGCGAGCCACCGAAGATCGTGATCTTGTTCAAATTGACCGCGTGATTAGTAAGGATGTTAACCGTCAAATCGAACCTCTGCCTACGGGAGAAACCGCAGACTGTGGCTGGCCTTATCACGCAAACGGTGAAACCGATAGACTTATATTTAAGGAGAATTGGTTCGCACAATCCTTTATATTTATTGTAATCTGTGATCGGATTTAATGGGTGCTCTTCGGTAACATTCTCTTCATCGCTAACACCATAAACGCTCGAAGTTGAAGCGTAGATAAAGCGCCGTATCCCGCTTTCCTTACTGATCCTCACCAGCGGCTCGAACGCCTCGTAGTTTATGGATCTGCTTAAAACGGGGTCGAGTTCAAACGACGGATCATTGGAGATGCATGCCAGATGAATAACCGCATCCGATCCGGCCAATGACTTCCTTAGCGTCTCCTGATTCCTTATGTCACCCTTGATCTCCACGAGATTCGGATTATCCTTATAGATATCAAAAACATCGTCGCCGTAAATGTAGAGATCGAGAACTTTGACACGGTAGCCCAAATCCAGCAATTTAGGAACTAAGACAGCCCCAACGTACCCAGCGCCTCCGGTAACGAGAACGTTCTTGATCGGCTTCACCCTGCCGTCTCCTTATAATCAATTACCCGTGTTTCACTTTTCAAAATATTTCTGACCTCTGAATATACTTCCTCCGGCATGACCGTGTTAACGCAAGGGCCACCTCTGTAAGCGCAGGAAGGGGCATAACAGGGTATATCAATACAGCCGCTATTTCGCGGAACGATCGCCATGCCTCTATTATATAGATAGGTTTCGCTCGCGTTCGTCGAGCTGAAAAGAGCAATAACCATCTTCTTCATCGCAATGGCCAAATGCAATCCAAAACTATCATTTGTAACAATAACCCTGCAGCTATGTATCCAATCAAAATATTTTTCCATATCATCGAGGCCTTCCTGCCAGGAGATAGAATATTCTCCCGCTATGAGTTTTTCGAATTCCTTCCAGTAGCCTAGGGGCCATGCCTTTGTCGGCCATTTATTGCCGACCTGATAGTTGAGGCCTATATCATATTGAACTTTTGATTTGGACTTATATCCGAATAAATATTCCTCGCCCTTCCATTTAGATCCAACCATCTCGAATAGATGCTCCTGCCAATACTTATTATGCGCCTTCTTCTTCTCTCCATCTTGACATACGGAAAGAGCGGTCTCAGTGCCCTCACAGGCCTCAGCCTCTCCTGTCTTGACGTCGAATCTGAATCCATATCGCCTCCAGCCCACTATCTGATCGGCAAGCGCGCAGATGCCAGGAACCTTTTCAAGGTTGATAACTACGTCAAAATGCTCCAGTTTGAGCTGCAGCACAGACGTCAGATTATAAATGAGGATCCTGTTTATATATGGATTGTATTTAAGGATTGGATGTGCCCTTTCGTCTACCAGCCACGTGACATGCGCGTCTTTGTAAAGATTTAACAACACCGTGGTGCGCAATACGTCACCGAAACTTGTCACGTCGCTTATTTCCGGGTTGAGGGTCTCGGAATATCCGATCTTTATTATCAGCACTTTATACTTTTTTAGCTCCATAATCTATCCGGCATGACCTTGTTTCATTAATAAATTTTATGTCAACGGACGTATATCCGTAAATTTGTTCATGATTCGTCTTGATCTTAACATCGCAAACACTGCACAAACCATAGTTGTCACAGTAGAGATGACTATCAGGGAATTCGAATACCTCGCCAAGGAGGTTGCCCAAAACGCCTTCCGGCCGCGAGAAATAGAGATCCGAATGACATCTATAAATATTGCCATCTTGTCCTATCGGCACCACCGTATTCCTGCAGAGCACCTTGACGCCGGTCGGCCTCCCTAAAGCCGCGTCAGGATAGAGAAATGTGCCGTAGACCCTGCCATTCGACTCTCCCAAGAATTCCTTGGAGCGCAATTCCACATTGAATTTTTTTGCGTAATCTCCCAATGCCGCAAGTTCTTCGTCGCTGTGCGAAGGGTACTCTAAATAATATAGCCCTATATTCAAGATTTCCTGAAGCTCCGCTATGCGTTCTACTAACTCCTTGTAATCATTCTCGCCTCTATGGAAACTTACCCGAATCGTGGGATATGGTGCTCTTCTATTATTCCACTCCAATGTCTTTAGATTGAGGAAATGACTTTTTTTTACAAACGGCGGAAGCGCCGTCAATATGTCTATCTTGTGCCGCACATCCTCTAAAATCTTCCAAATGCCTTTATATAAGAATGGTTCGCCGCCCTGAAGGGTTATAGGAACATCTTTAGGTAATTCGAGCCGATTTAGTCCGATCACCCACTCTTCCGGCCTTAATTCAGGCACATCTTTTTTACCAAAAGGAGAATTATGATGCGTTGTAATGCAATAGGGGCAATCCAGATGACATCTGTCAGTAAGGTAAACGCCTACATAATCGTAATCTTTTGGAACTATGATCTTCTCTCGCATCGTTTAAGGTTTTAAGAATTCCGTCTTCCACTCGAGCCGTGGCCGTACCACGCCTTCCCATCCGCCGCTTATGAACTCCTTACGCATTGCGCCGGTGTCATGAACTTGAAATGATAAAACATTTTCGCTGACTGCTTGGGTATCGGCTATTTTCCTGCTTAAAACTGCTGTGATAGTATATCTGCCTTCATTCAAAAAATCAGCCGGTATCCGGCAGACGGATTGAAAAAGGCCCTTGGGGTGCGGCCTTGCGCTCCACTCATCATACGTCAAGGATATGGATTTATGATTGGATGATGAGAAAACAGACGTACCTAAATTATCTTTGAGCACGATCGTTGGATGGAGGATTTCTCCTTCGCGTAAGTTCCAGTAACTTATTTGAATAAGAATGTCTTTGGAGATATCCACGTCCGCGGTCGGGCACTCGAATCCATCTTGAATGATGCGCACGGCATGCAGGCGAACGATATCGCTGCCCGGGGCTTGGCTTATGTCAGGCCATACCATTTCGCCTCCTTTTGAGTGGATCGTGGACAGATATCGTCCTATCACATCCGCTGGCTTTCCATATAAAATAATTTTGCCTTTCTCCAACAAAATTGCCTTTTTGCACAAGTTGGCGACACTGGGCAGGTTGTGTGAAACGAACAGGACTGTCCGGCCTTCTTTTGTAATACCCGCTATCCTATCCAGGCACTTATTTTGAAAGATGGCATCCCCTACACTGAGAACCTCATCCACAAGCAGGATATCGGGCGATAACTGACTGGCTACACTGAATGCCAAGCGAACGTACATCCCGCTCGAATAGTATTTTACGGGCGTATCGATGAACCTTTCAATCTCGGCAAAGGACGTAATCTCATCAAATTTAGAACTAATTTCTCTTCTCTTCATTCCAAGGATAGCGCCGTTCAAATAAATATTTTCTCTTCCCGTCAATTCTGGATGAAAACCTACTCCTACCCCGAGTAGACTGGCCACGCGGCCCTTTAAGAATACTCGACCTTCCGTCGGCTCGGTGATGCGGCTCGTGATTTTTAACAAGGTCGTCTTACCCGCGCCGTTACGGCCGATAATACCTACGCAATCTCCTTTCTCAACTTCCAGGTTTATGTCTTTAAGAGCCCAGAATTCCTCGCGCATAATATCATCTTCGCCGGAGCGCCTAAAGAGATGCAGTATCTTATTGCTAATTTGCCTCAAATTTCCCGCGATGCAGTCACGTAAAGTAACGTAACCGGCTTCTTTTTTATGGCTTAAGAAATATTTCTTCGAAAGATTTTCTATTCGTATAACGACGCTCATACCCTACCCCAACCAAGTTATATTATCAAATTTGAAATGTCCGTCCGGCAGTATCATCCTCCCCCAATCCTCCAGAGTTTGGGGCTCTTTGAAACCGCTTTTGAGACACATATCATAAAACTCTGAACCTGGATACGGCCTAAAGACGGATGGGCCCATAATAAATGAGGGATTATTCTTTTCTTTAAATATATCTTTGACCATCTTTATAAGAGCTAACGTCGCCTTTCTTTCTTGAACGGTTTCGGTTGGCAGGTGCGTCATAAAATTACTCGCTGTCATTAAGCCATTATCTGCAAGAAAATGCATGCACTCTAAGGTATCCTCAACAGTTATGTTTTTTTTCATCAACCTGAGCAACCTATTGCTCCCAGATTCACCGGAGCCTCCAATATAAATTAAGCCTGCCTTCTTTGCCTTTAAAATCAAATCCTTATTTCTAAGAATGTCGGAGATATGCGCACCCCCGCCCCATTCAAATTTAAGCGACCTTTTTGTAATCCCTTCCACCAATGAGTTAAAATAGTTTGAATTAACAAGAAATGCCTCATCACTAAAATTAATTGTGCGAGCATTATATTTAGCGATTAGTTGTTCTATCTCGTCCAAAACGCATTCCACTGACTTCGCGCGGTATATCCTTGTGTGTCTTACAATAGAATTGATGCAAAAAGCGCAGCCACGAGGGCAACCCCTCGTCGCCAAAAAGCCCATTGAAGGATATTTGAAATCAACAAGCGCAATAGACCAACTCATATAGTTTCTCATATCCAACAATTCAATCTTCCAAGGCCCGGCATCTTCAAACCGAGCCGGCTTTCCCATAGGGTTTATGACAATGGCGCCGTTATTCTTAAACCCCAACCCTGATATATTATTAAAACTGTAATCTTTATTTTCCAGGCAAGTCGTTAAATTCGTAAGCGCATCTTCTCCGTCTCCAGTGATTACAAAATCGATTACCCCCTCTTTTAAACACTGCTCTGCAAATAGCGTGGGATGCACGCCGCCCCAAACAATGAATTTATCAGGATAGAGCCTTTTAATCTCTCGACTAAGTCTTAAAGATGAGTCAATTTGCGCCGTCATCACTGAGAATCCAATGAGTCGAGAGTAAGATGCCTCTTTAAGGATGCGCGATTCTTGTGAATAGCCATCCATCAATCTAACACGCCTGCCTTCCTTTAGAAGTTTCGTTCCCAGGACTATTAAGGCCCACGGGATTGACTGACTTACCATACCCACATTTACAATCAATACATCATATTGCGTTTTCTCCTTTCGTCTAGCAAGAAGAAATTGGATAGCCTGGTAAACCTTATCTCGAATCTTTCTTAAGCTCGCCATGCCGCTTTGGTAGTTAACTACTATTTGTGAAGCGCGGTCATAATTATCAAGTGCAGCATTATAATCATGACAGCATTCATATAATAAACCAATTTCATAATAGATGTTCATTGCCAATCTTTTAAGCGAGAGGGCCTCTTCGGACTTTGACATGCTAATATGAAAACTTCCGCCAGCTTCTACTGTTTTTAACATATCCTCAACTCTCTTTAAAAGAAGCTTAAATTTATTTAGGTCCTTTTCGCATATTATTTGATTATAAGTCTCCCATACCTTACGGATGCCTCTTTTTGTCCCTGGAACGTATTTTAACCAAATTTTAACATACTTATTTGTTTGGGGATCTAAAGAGCCCGGATATCTTTGGTATCGCAATCCGGGTTTAAAATAAAAGTGCAATGCTTTCCCTAACCCCCGCACATACATTTTTAATATCACTGTGGTCATGATAATTTAATTACACAATTTTTAGCGAAAACAAAATTGCGAATGTAACGATATATGTCTTTTACCGGAGAGGGCGTTATAAAACTTAAATATCTCCTGATCTCGCTCCAAATCTCGCGACGGATAAGCATAAAGGACCTGGTATCCCAGCATTGTGGATTGTTTATCGCGACACGCACGCCCTCTCGTCCAAAATGATGCATTACGTTTCCGCGGATGAAAAATGGGAAGACATTTCGATACTCGGGAGATTTCAGTAGAGAAAAGAGTTTTTTAAGGACATCGTGCTGAAGGCGCCGGTTGCGTATTCCGGCTACGGAAAATGAACCCGGCACCATCCTGTAAAGCGAAAGCGGCTCAGGAATATAGCAAATGCCGTATCTAAAAGCTACCACAAGTGACGCGAACCAGTCCGCGTGCCACCGCAACTCTGACGCGAAACCTCCTATCTCTAACAAGCAAGATCGCCTTACAATAGAGGTGTGGCCGGGGATGAACCCTCCCCGAAGGGTTCTTGCCAAAACCTCAGGCGAAAAATAAGAAGGTTTGTCGTTCCATCGAAGTTTGTCATATCTGATTATGCCTGTTTTCTCATCTAAACTTACAGGGTCCGAACAGCACAAGCCCGCTTGAGGATAACTTGCCATTAGAGAGATGGATTTCTCAAAAAATCCGGGAAGAACCTGATCGTCGGCCGCGGCGCTATAAAAATAGTCGCCGCTTGAAATTCGCAGAAGCCTGTTCGCGTTATAAATCGACCCTTCGTTTCTTTCATTCCTTAATAAACGAACGATTCTGTCACTATTTACAAATCTTTGAATGATTTCAACACTATCGTCGGTTGAGGCGTCATCAATGACGATAACCTCTTTCGGCCTATATGATTGGCTTAATATTGCTTCCAGGGCCTTGCCGATGTAGGGCGCGTGATTGTAGTTAGACATGATTACAGATAATGTGGGCTTCATCCTGCCGCGCCTTCTTTTTTTAAATACAGGGAAATCCCTTCTTTCAGATCGATGAACTTAAAATCAGGGAACGTCTTCTTGAAGAGCGATATGTCATAAACCATATCCTTTACTCTTTCTGTGGGTTTTTCTCTTGGCTTGTATTCAACAACAAATTTCCCGCGATAATAGCATTTTATGATTTCAAAAATTTCGTTTATTGAATAACTCCTGCCGGTGGCGATATTCAGAGTCATCTCCGTCTTTTTGTCTATTGCCATATTGATAACTCTGTATATATCATCCACATAAACAAAATCCCGTTTGTCTTTTCCGTCGCCCCAAATAGCGCCCCTCTGCTTCGCGGATATGGATTCGATAATATAATTTATCGTGCTTTTGTCATGGTCGCCGGGCCCATATACGCCGGACAGCCGAAGAATTAAGAGCGGGACATTTCCTTTAAAACAATAATTCTTTAAGATAAATTCGCTCGAGAATTTAGATACGGCGTAATGATCTCGAGGTTGAGGTAAAAGTTCCTCGGATATTTTGCCCTCAATAAATCCATAAACATCGACTGTGCTCAAAAAAATAAAATAGCCCGCGCGATGTCTTTCCACAAATGCGCCGATATTCTCCGCCATGGCGATATTTTTCATCATTGAATTATAAGTATTCTCTTTAAATCTGGTAATAGATGAGGCCATTATTATCGCATCGTCTGAACTTATTCCCGATAACGCGTTTTCGATCGATTTTGGGGACAACAAATCGCAAACTTTAGATGAATATCCTCTTACCTCGTAAGATGGATTAAGAGAAAAACTCCTCGTTAGGTTAGTCCCGATAAAACCGTTTGACCCAAGAATGATGATTTTCTTCGTCATTAACTATCCCGCCGGACGCAGCCACCCGCAGCGATTACAGGCCTCGACAGTGCCTCTTTCCTTTATGACGGCCTTGAATTTATTGAACTCCGCGCCATTGATTATTTTTGACAAAGGGGTTTTTTTCACGTTTCCCATGGGGATCGCTAAACACGGAAAGAGAACCCCGTCAAAATTAACATGAACGCTCGACCATGGGAATTTGCAGGGCAGATAATCGGTTTTAACATGCCCTCGCCTATTTAGAAAATCGATGTCGGTAAGTTCGTCTTCGGAAACTAAATTCGCTATCTTGGGGTGTAGAAAGGCTCTTTTCCCTTCTCTTATATTATACTCCCGCACCATCTCAAGCCCTTCTTTAATCATGCCGAAATTCCTATATCGAGACGCGCCTGATCGCTTGAAAATCTCGTCAAATTCAAACATATAGTCCGCATGTTGAATCGGCGAACCCTTTAAAAACTGAAAGGTATGGTGGTCACAGCCAAAAGTCTCGACACAATATTTATGTATCTTCAGAAGATCTTCCGCGTTTTGGTCCAAGACCAATGTCTTGGCCTCCAGAATGCAGTCGGAATTAATCTCCTTTCGCCTTTTTATGAAATACTCTATAACCTTCTCTATTCCTTTCCATTCCTCAGATTTTATACCTCGGATTGCGTTATCAATGCCGTCTATGGAGATGGAGAGAACTTTTAATTTTGAGTAGGATAGAAGGAAATCTATCTTTTCATCGGCCAAAAGCAGTCCGTTTGTAATAATGTTGCAATCAAAACGCTCGGCTACATACGAAAAAACTTTGTTGAATCCGGTAAACAGCAACGGCTCGCCTCCGGTAATTGTAACCCTCGCGTTTTCAGGCAGTTGTTCGGCTAAATTGATCCAATCCTCCGGAGCCATAGACTCTTTTGTTGGCTTTCTTTTTAAAAAACAGAAAGCGCATTTTAGATTACAGAGATTGGTTAAGATGAAGACGTATCTATCAGGCAACATACCCGGTGTCTTATACGCTACTTCAGTGAAAACTTCGTGTTTATTGTGGAAAGTTTCGGTTATCGTCATTTTTTATTCTATCTTATTGCTCAACGTCATTGCGAGGCACGCCCGCCAAAATACATGGCGGGTCCGCCTATCTTTGTGGCGGAAAATGCCGAAGCAATCTCGCTTTTAAGATTGCTTCGCTTCGCTCGCAATGACGGTTGAGGGATGCCACAGATTGCAATCCCTGCATAATCCTAAGGATTTTCTCCCATTCAATAAATGCAGTTTTCGAATCCGAGCGATCTTTGTCCCTCTCCAAATATCCTGAATATTAGAACGATTAACATCGCCTAATAGAATTTTACCGTTGAAATCCTGACAGCATAGAGGGACGCGGCCGTCGCTCAAGATAAAGATTGTGCCAAAAGGAGACGTGCAAGGAGCATCATTCAAGGTAATCCCGTCCTGCTCTTGGGGCAGAGAATAATTCTTTAGCCAATTGCCCCAACTATGCCAATGCCTTCCATATACGCGATCATTTGATTTAAGCCTTTTGCGCCAAAAGGATACGAATGCGCCAAATTCTTCAATATTTTTTCCCTGCATGGTCATCCTAATGCGTATACGCAGATCGGGGTTTACATTATTGCGCGCGGCAATAAAATTTTCGATATTGGAAACGCATAGATCAAACTTTAACGGCTTTCTGATCGCCTCGAATGTACCAGCGGTTAGCCCGTCCACGGAAAATGTAACTTCATCAATGCCGGAACGAATCAGGATTCGCGCGCGCTCTTTATTGAGCAAAGAGGCATTCGAGGCAAGGGCCACTAATTTCACTCCTATTTCTTTTAAAAGCCGGATTCTCTTTTCAAGATCTTTATCGAGTAATGGCTCGCCCTCGCCCTGTATGGTCAGCCGCTCAATCCACGAGGCGAATCCCGATAGTCCTCGGACGATCTTATCGAATAATTCTTGTCTCATGACAAAGACGCTGTCGTTTCTTTTAATCTCTTTAATCGGACACATGACGCAATGGGCGTTGCATAAAGCGGAGGTCTCTATCTGTACATATCTTGGAAAATCAGATTCTTTCATGGGCTAACTTTAAGCGCTCGATCCTGGTGTCTTGAAGGGCTCTTTTTAATTTATCCATTGCTTCAACGATCATTGTTTCTTTTCTCGCATAGCAAATTCTTATATGGCCTTCGCCGTAATCTCCAAAACATGTCCCCGGCAATAGGGCGATGTTGGCCCTCTCCAGCGCGAATTCGCAAAATTGCTGGCTGGTCATCCTTGTCCGGGTAATATTAGGAAATACATAAAGAGCTCCTTCGGGTCTTAAGCAGGAGATATTTGGTATCGAATTAATCTTTTCATAAATTATGTCGCGCAAACCTTCATAAGTCTTTATCCTCTGCCTTGTCAAATCCTCATGTTCCGTGAGCGCGCTGATCCCGCCATATTGTATAAAGGCCGGAAAACAGGAAAAGATTGTTTGAAATAATAATCCCATCTTTTCTATCACATGCTCCGGGCCTATCGCGTACCCTAATCTAAAACCGGCCATCGAATAGACTTTGGAAAAGCCCTCAAGGATTATCGTGTGTTCCCTGCATTGATCTGATATGCCAAGAGAATGATGCTGCCGGGAATCGAATACTACCTTCGAATAGACTTCATCGCTTAAAATATAAAGATTATATTTTTTCGCGATTAAAGATATCTCGAGTATTTCATCCTCATTAAGCACGGCGCCTGTTGGATTGCTCGGCGAGTTAACAATGATCAATTTGGTTTTATCCGTAATCCTTCTCTCGATGTCTATAGGTTTTAGGTGAAACCCGTTTTTTTCATGAAGGGGTATGCCGACCCCTTTGACACCGGTATATTTTATGACCGACCTATAAGTCGAGAAACCCGGATCCGGGTATATAACCTCATCGCCGGGATCGGCGACACACCGAACGACAAAATCGATAACGGCATTTGAGGGCATAACAAGTATCTGTCCATGGGAAGGTTTAAACTCAAGCCGCTTTTCAACGTCATCGCTAATGGCTCTTTTAAATTCAATGATGCCTGTGGAATCAACATAATGCGTGCGGCCATTATCTAAGGCCTTTTTTACCGCCTGGGTTATATGCGGATGGACGGGAAGATCCGAATCCCCTATCTCAAAATGGTAAATACGCTCCCCCCGTCGTTCCTTGGCCTGTGTATTGGCCAAGAGTCTGAACATTGGCTGGCCTATTAAACCTTCTGTTATCTTAGATAACGGTCTCATATAATTTTCATTTTGATGTTGTTTTAGGTCCACGGCTTGATGATCATATTTTCTAAAAATTCCTTTCTCTCTAATAAAGGGCTGGCGTCTTCAATGGGCCGGCCGAATTTCAACATGGGCACAACCCTCTGATTCTCTGAAACATGGACATCACATAGAAGCGGCCCTTCTCTATTCAAAACCCGGCGCGTTACACGATTCATTTCAGAATGATTCGATATCTTTTCCGCGTCTATGCCGTATGCCTTCGCGATCTTGACAAAATCAGGCACAGCGATGCCTTTCTCCATACTAGAGGCTTCGTATCTTGAATCTAGCCAGTCATCCTGTGTCTGTTTTATCATTCCGTAACCCTGATTATTAATCACAAATATCTTTATGGGAAGATGGTGTTTTTCTATTGTAGCCAATTCCTGAATATTCATCTGTATCCCGCCGTCCCCTATTATGCAAATTACCCGATTCTTATTTGTCGCGAAAGAGGCGCCGATACTGGCGGGGAGAGAATAACCCATCGGCGAATAATTGAAAGCGGTGAACAGAGTCTGCTCTCGCCTCATCCTGTATCCCTGCATCGTTTGCGTGAGAGTCCCGCCGGCATCCGTGATTATATAATCGCCTTTCGATGTTTCCTGTGACAGGGCGTCCATGAAACAATAGGAATCAATGCTATCCTCCTTATCGTAATATGCCCTTGGGCAGATCGGATACCTTCGCTTCCAGTCCTTAATCCTTCCTATCCACCGCGAAATATCTCCGGTCTTTATCTTTCCCCTATCTTTATTCATAATATCCAAAAAATCATTAATATCCTCATTTATAAGCAGGGCGTCCTTCATCCCATATTTACCAAATTTTAACAGTTCGCTTTCATCGATATCCAAAATAATCTTTTTCGCTTCTCTGGCAAACGCGGCCAGCGGGCTTCCGGTCGCGTGCGTATCCAATCTTGTCCCGAGGGCTATTATCAAATCCGAATTCTGAATGGTAAAATTACCATATCGCGGAGAGGTTATCCCAAATCCTCCGGCATTAAGGTAATAGTCATGTGTAAACATGTCTAAAGTTGCCCAGGTCAGCGCAACCGGAAATTTTAATTTTTCAATAAATTGTCTCGCTTTTTCCTGAGCCCTGCCAAGTTTAACCCCTGAGCCGAGAATGACCACCGGCCTCTCGGCCCGGCTTATCAACGTTAGGCATACCTCTATCTGCTCCCGCAATCTTTTGAAATCTTTTTTTTCTTTGTGGGGAATGAAAGATTCCAACTTTTCCGGATCGATCTGGGCTCTCTGAATATCATCAGGAATGTCAATTAAACAAGAGCCGCCCCTTCCGGATTTCGCGATTGAGACCGCCTTTTCCAATTCAAACCTAATCCTATTGGGCTCATCGACCAGGACCGCGTATTTTGTGATGGGTTTAAACATGTTTACGGTCTCGATCTCCTGAAATCCTATCTGTCTGACATTGCTATCTCGTTTTAGTCTGAATGTAGCGACCTGGCCGGTGATGAAGAGTGTGGGGATGGAATCGAAATGGGCGCAGGCGACTCCGGTTATCAAATTTGTGGCGCCGGGCCCGGATGTGGCTACAGCTACCCCAAGATTTCCCGTTACTCTTGAATAGGCGTCAGCGGCCATTGCCGCTGTCTGCTCATGCTGGGGGCAGACGTAAGTCAGCCCTTTATTATTCGCGATCGAATCGAATAGATGGACTATCGCTCCGCCGGTTATTCCAAAGACGTGCTTCACGTCTTGTTTAACCAAAAATTCCGCCACATAATCAGATAATTTCATCTCTTAACCTAAACCTACCAATCCCTTGTCCAGAAAAAATGTCTGCTCTGCCCCCCATCAACAGGGAAGATCGATCCTTGACAAAACTTGGCTTGTTCGGACGCAAGAACTGCCACCATTGTCCCGATATCATCCGGCTCGCCAAATTTCCCAAGAGGACAGCGGTATTTCAAGTATTCCGCCGCGTGTTCCGGCTTCTCCTTCAGAGCCTTCTCCCAGTAGCCGCCCTTGGTCAATATCGCCCCCGCCATCACCGCTGACATCACAACGCCTGTTTTTGCCAGCGCCCTTCCCATGGATCTTGTATAAGCGGTAAGGGCCGCCTTCATCGCGCAATATGGGACAGGGCCGTTATTCTCCATTCCCGCCGTCGAAGATATATTGATGATTCTGCCCCATTTCCTTTTTTTCATATGCGGTATGACCAAATTACTAAACTCAACCGCCACCTCCAAATTCATTCTATAAAGCGTCTTCCAGTCTTCAAGCGAGCAGAAGGGATCTTTAATTTCGAGAGTGCTCCCTAAATTATTAATCAGAATATCAATCCCGCCAAAATTTTCGTTCAATATCCTCATCACTCTTTTGGGCGAATCCAGCTTAATGAGATCCATCGCTATCTGACGATGTCCTCTTCCCTCCCCGCCCATCTTATTCACTAATTTCTTTAAATCTGATTCGGTCCTTGAGACGACGGCAACCTTTACGCCTTCCTTGGCCAAATTAATTCCTATCGATTCCCCTATTCCTCTGCCGGCGCCTGTAATAAGGGCCCTTTTACCCTTTATGCCGAAATCCATCCTATCGCTCCTCGTGTTTCAAATTACATTAATCGGAATAATGATTCTCTTCGGCCGTAGTTCTATTAACTTTGAAATAATCGTCCTTAGAGTATGCAATGAATTTATTGCCGTAATAACAAATACTCCCCTTTTGAAATCGCTTATCGCATCCTTCGATTTTATCTGTATAGGCAGATTTATATAATATAATCCATCTTTATTTTCATCATCATCGATAATGCAATTTAAATTATCCAGTCCCTTTAGATGATAATCCAAGACTGGAAGCATTAAGGCGGCTCCATATCCATAAATCTCTTCGTCTTTAAAAGATTTCAATTGCTCTCCTGCCGCTGCCATCCAATCTTTAAAAATAGAATATCCCTTGAGGATTTTCTCATCGGTTACGGGACCTGAAAATTTAGCGCTACCCTTATATGGGTTAATATTATTTCTATCTTTTTTCCTGAACGCGATCATCAATGCCCCCCAATGAAACGGATTTATCTTGCAATCGACCAGCTCCGCGCCTACAGCCTTCAACATATGGCTCACTGATTTAAGAGAGAAATAATTGAGGTGCTGATGGAAGACGTGGTCAAATCTCGCGTCTTTGACCAGCATCTCCAAACTGGGGAATTGAAAGAAAAATATTGTGCCGGAAGCGGCTCTATCCACAAGCCGCTGAATCAATCTTCTTGGCTCAGGCACATGTTCAAGGGTATGGCTGCTCAAGATTACATCGATCTCGCCGTCTATCCTCCTTAAATCCACATTTTCGAACATCTCGCCTATCGCCTCTATCTTCTCATCACTAAAGCGCTTTTCTTCGCCCCTTAATATGGGGTCGATGCCGTATAATTTATCAGCTCTCATCCGCAATTTTTTAAGCGCGTATAAATCGTTGCACCCGATCTCTACTATATTTTTTATAGGTCTACATTTGAGGTTATCATCTATAAATTCCAAAAAAAGATCCATTGCCGCCGCGGCGGAAGGGCTTGTAGATGTCCTGGTAACGTAGGACTCCCCATAAATAAACTCCGACTCAATAACATTTGATATCTGTCCATGGCCGCAATCTTCGCAAAAATAAAATGCCTGATCTATTAATCCAACCTTTTCGCGGATTTTCTTTTTGGTATAAATTTCTGTTATTGGAAAATCGGGTAATTCGATCAAGGGCTCATTCAATTTTTGCCCGCAGACAACACAAGACTCGCGTTTCCTGAAAGGGATATTTTTAAACTTAGCGATATCCATGGTATTTGCTAAACAAATTCCAGGTGTTGCTTATCGGTATTAAGATAATCTAAGATTAGTTTATTATTAATATTTACGACGCAATGATGTTTGCAATGAAGCGAAGGCCTGATCTTGAAAAACTTCTGCTTATCCCTCAGCCAGAACTCCTTAAATCGGCAATCCTTAATGGAACCGATCAATCCCTGATCCAAATTGTATGCTTTATCATGACATGCGTATACATTTAAGTCGGCCCCTATGACGGGCGCTATCTGTAGATAGGGACACCACTCGTAATCTTTCTCAAATTTCTGGTTCAATTCGACATATGCGTCATATATCTCAAAGTCGGCTCCCGCGAAATCTTTCGCGCTTTTTTGAATCTCATCTTTCACTCGCGAAAAGATGCCCTTATGATAGAAGGCATTCTCATTGGCGTCGTTACTGACAATGCATGGTGAAACTTTAACGCTATCCACGCCGACATCCCTAAGCAGCCCGATCAGGTCGTATAAATGAAAGGCGTTGGCCTTATCCACGACGAGCGATACCCCCAGAAAACAACTGCCTCCCAATTTCTTGAACGCCTTCATATTCTGAAGCACTCTAGTGAATTCACCCTTTCTTACCTTTCGATGGGAAGAGTAACTTTCATCATCCCATCCATCCATCGAAATCCGTAGCCATGTCCCTTTATGCGCGAAGATTTCCGCTAATTCCCCCTCCAAAAGCGCGCCATGCGTCAGCGCGGAAAATTTTACCGGCGTTAAAGAGAGTTTCCTAACAGTGCCCAAGAGATAAGGATAAAGAAACGGCTCTCCACCCCCACTGAAGGTAACGGCCTTGACCTCCATTTCGGCTATGTCATCTATTATCTCCAGCATCTTTTCTTTTGGTATAAAGTCCATTAAGTTCATGTCTTTGCCCAGTTGCAGATTGTCCGCCCTGTAGGCACAATACCAGCAATTATGATTGCATCCATTCATCGGTTTTATCCGGATGTGAAGAGGCGGCAGGATATTATCGGTATCGGAGGTGAGCGAATCTATTTTTTCCTTGAAATGAAAGACTTTCATTTTCGTATAAAAATGTTTCGTAGAATCTTTATTCATAATATTTATCTTATTCAAAATATATAAATTCGTGATCGCCCGTATATCCAAATTCGTTAAAAAGCCAACACCATTCTTCAGGCGTAAAGAAGGCCCTGCAGGTCAATGCCCAGCATTGAAGATTAAACAGTTCTTCCTCATCGCGATAACTTTCCACAACAATATATTTATTGATACCCACCCTCTCTATCTCTCTTAGCGCCGATTTCAATTCATTTATATAGAGATTATGCAGGGTGGTCAAAGATACCACCAAATCAAATTCCTTGTCTTTGAAAGGGTAACTATCCTGGGCCCTATGGACAGAAAGGCGGTCTTTTATATCAGGAATAGCGTTTTCTATGGCGTAGGGCGATATGTCAAGACCGGTAATTTTTGAATCGGGCGAGATCTTCTTAAATTCATATAATAAAAATCCCTTACCGCATCCCACATCCAATATTTTTGCGTCCGGCGGAAGATTATAAATTTTCGCTATCTTTCTCGCTACCTTCTCCCACCTTCTGTCGTAAATATGACCTCCATAGCCAAACCTTCTCTCCCCGTCCCAGTAGTCCTTCCCATATCGCCCGGCTATCTCCATGCATCCGGCCTTATCATCATTCATCCTTGCCAGGTAGTCCCTTTTTGTCATCTTGTGAAGAGGCGTGATGATATTATATAACATCCGCGAACGTCCTCTCGGTTTTGCGAAAATACCAGATCCCGCTTATTAAGAGCGCCGCGACAAGCGCGAGCGATAATATAAATCCGGGAAGGTAAAGCGAAGGCCCATCTTTTAAAATCGCCCAGCGGAACCCGTCGATCACCCCAACCATCGGGTTCAGGGAATAGATCAATCGCCATCTTTCGGGTATGACGCTGATGGAGAAACCTACCGGAGATATGTATAGCCCGAACTGGATCATGAATGGGATTACGTAGCGAAAGTCGCGGTATT
>MHFL01000049.1:35611-49327 GCA_001804165.1 Omnitrophica bacterium RIFCSPLOWO2_01_FULL_45_10
TCGCGGTATTTAGTGTTAAAGCATGCCAGCCATAACCCTGCCCCGAATGAGGCGGCACAAGCCATCATAAAGAAAAAGGGGAGAAAAAAAATCCGTCCGGAAGGAATAAATCTATACCAGACCATAAGAAAAGACAGGATTACAAGCGATATCAGAAAATCGAGCATGCTTACGATGATCGCGCTCGTTGGTATGATTATGCGGGGAAAATAGACCTTCAAAATCAGATTGGCGTTGTTTATCAGGCTATCACTCGCTTCGCTTAGAGAGGTCGCAAAAAATTGCCACGGAAGCATTGCCGAAAAGACCAATATTGGATAAGGAACTCCGTTTGAGGGAAGTTTGGCGATCTTCCCAAATAGAATCGTGAAAACCACCATGGTCAGGACCGGACGGATGACGCTCCATGCGATGCCGATGGTTGTCTGTTTATATCGCACTAAGATGTCGCGCCAGGAAAGGAAATAAAATAATTCCCTATAACGCCATATGTCTTTCCAGTAGCGGCGTTCGGCGCGGCCGGGCTCTATGACCAGATCGTATTGCTGCTGAAGGTACATCTATTATCCAAAAGAAGTAATTGCTTTGGCTGAACTCTGTGAAAATTATCCACAATGCAGGAACCTTTATAATAAGGTTGCGCTTTACTCTTTCATTTAGATTTTTTCTCTTACGCCATTCTTAATATAGACGGCTGATTGAGCGGCTAAATCAAGCAGTTTGGTTTCCTTTGGTTTTTCACCATCGTCGTCGCGGATTATCCGTACCACAGGACGCGCAGGATTATCGTTGTTGAGTTTTATGACTTCGGCGGTCTCTCTGGTATTCAACTCCACAAGGCTCCCTATAGGATAAATGCCTATTCTTTCGATTAAAATTTTTATTATTTTATATTCAAAGGTATTTTTATTAACTATGATTTCCCTCAATGCTTCAACAGGCAGGAAACTTACGCGATGCGGCCTCAAATGCACCAAGGCTTCGAATACCGAGACTAAACCAACTATCTTCGCGTATTCATGAATGAATTCGCCTTTTAGGCCCCTTGGATAACCGGAACCGTTTACACGTTCATGATGTTGATAAGAGACCGCGATGACCGCGTCGCTTAACCCGTCGATATTTTTTAAGATTTGGGTTCCGAACAAGACGTGATTTTTTACCACTTCGCGTTCTTTGAAAGTCAATGCTCGGGGTTGTGCGGCTAACGCAAGATACTTTGTCATCCCTATGTCATGGAGAAGCGCGGAAGCTCCCAGTCCTATTAACTCAGACCGCTGATAGCCCATACCGATTCCCACTACTATAGAGTAAATACAACTACTTACCAAATGGCCATACAGGTAATCCACATCTCCGGCATTTTTGATTAGGGCCGGCCGCAATATCTTCTCATCGCCAAGGCCTAATGCATCAACTATCTTCTCGCATTTCTGCATAATCTTATCGCTATCAATCGTCTCATAATCGACATCATCGCAAAACAGTTCTCTTAGTAAAGATTCGACCTCATCATATAACCCTACCCCGTCCTCTTCTATCTTTAAGACGGTTTCGGGCTTAAGTCTTACAAGCCCAGAGATCCTGATCTCGGGCTTCAAATATTTCCCTTCTTTTCCTTTTTCATATTTAACTATGTTAGAGTAATATGCTTTGTCAGAATCTTCCTTTTGGGGCTTAACGGAAGGAGGGGGCAAATGGGCTAAGAGCGCTTTTTGCGGACGCATTAAAGGAAATTGCAGCGTCTTTATCGACGATGCCTTGCCGCGTTCGGATGCCGATCGCTCCTTTTCCTTTTCTCCCACATTTTTAAGGATATCGGACATCCTAACCATGGTTATTACAAAATACCTATCTTTTCTTCTATTTCGATCGGCGATTCTTCCAAGTCGTCAGCGACTTCTATGATTATATTTTTATCAATCCTATCCGCCGTTCCTCCACAACCCACTAATAAGGCCATATCACATATATTATTGATTCTTCTGGGTATTCCTCCCGAAAATCTGTAGATCTCGATTAGCGCGTCTTCATTAAACACATCCGTTATCGCCCCGGCCACCTTTAACCGATGCTGCACATATCCTTTCGTCTCATTCTGGGAAAGCGCCTTGAGGTGATACCTCACCGCTAATCGTTGTCTCAATTGAGGCAGGCCATTTATCCTTTCTTTCAGTTCTGGTTGGCCTAAAAGGATGAGTGTAAGAAGAAAACTATCGTTTAACTGAAAGTTCAAGAGGAGCCGCAATTCCTCAAAGCCGTTTTCGTCAGGTATGGCCTGGGCCTCATCTACGACAATTACGGTATTCTTATTCTCATCTTTCTTTCTGTATAAAATTTCATTAAGGGCGTGGAGAAGGTCTGTCTTTGAGGTTAAAGAAGATACTGTGCCGCCTAATTGATATATGATCTCTCTTATAAGTTCTAATTCCGGCAATCTCGGATTGAAGACGATGGCAGTCTGATATCGCTCATCCGACAGTTCTTTCAAAAGAACCCTGCTCAAGAGGGTCTTGCCGCTTCCATATTCACCGGTAAGGATGCCCGCGCCCTTCCGCTCCTTAATGACGTAGAGCATCCTCGACAAGGCCTCTTCGTGCCTCGGAGAGGAATAGAGGAAACGCGGATTCGGCGCGTTCTCAAACGGCTTCTCTTTCAACTTCCAATATTCTTCGTACATACTATATCAGCCTGTTTTAACCTTGCTCGGCCGCCAAACCCTCTTCTTCCAGAATAAGCCGTGGCAGCGATAAAACGATCGCGGCAATGAACCAGAATGGTTCCATTATGCGGATTATTATAAAAGTGTTTGTGCTGAGAGCGTGAAACAGAAGGCCTATGAAGCCCGCCAAAAATCCTACAGTCAAGCCAAATCCAAAATCGTTCGACTTTATTCTCTGTGTATTAAAGACGGCCTTCGCCATCTGAAAAAGTTTGGACAGAACACGCGCAAACAGAAATAATCCTAATAAGCCGACTTCGGTCAGTGTCGAAAAAAACTGGCTGTCGATGAAAAACTTGCCGGCTCCATGGCCCCATATAGGGCTCTTCGGCAATTTTTCAAATAGCACGCCTTTCCAACTCTCTATGCGGGCCTGAGGAGACTCCTCCCATTTCAAATGGACCCCTTCCGTTGTCTTTTTCGCTACGACAGTAGTCATTATTCTACTTCTTATCATGTTAGGCATGAAGATTATCATCATGACGAAAATAATACTCATCGCGTATATGAGGACTAACCTTCTCGAAAAAAATAGAAAACCAAACATCATGGGCAGAAGGGCCAGATAAGAACCGCGTGACAACGAATATAAGAACGCCCTGCCTAAAAGAATTATGAGCCCTCCTAAAAATACGCGCAAGGGCACTGAGGGCGTAGTTAATAGAATGCCGCCTGAAATGGCGAGCATAAAAATAGCATAGCCCCCGAGCGTTCCGGATTCGCCGCCCCCTTTTCTCTCTACGGGCGGGCTTGCCCTAAAGAAAGTGGTGCCTTTTTCTATTTCTTTCCCGATAAAGGTATTAACGTGCAGGCCTACCATTAACGCCGTCGCAAGAAAGACTGCGACGAGCATTTTTGATTGGCCTAAACTTTTCAGGTTGTCTCTCACCATCAGAAATAATAGAAAATATTCCAAGTACTTGATGATACAAAAAAAACTATGTCTTAGGTCGATCACGCTGAAAAAAGCGGCGAATAAAGAGGATATTACGCATATGAGTATGTATAAAAAAAACGGTTTTGTGAGAGGCGTCTTAAACACGTCGGCTATATTTTTTGTGAGGGCGGTTCTTATAAACCATGCCAGAATTATTATCAAAAGGATGAGGTCTTCTATTCTTATCGTTATCTCTCTGGACGTTGTTTGCCCTACGATAATTTCCGGAGAGAAAAGCATCGAAGCAATAATAATGACTAAACCGATATTCGCGTTTATCAAAGTCGTGATAACTATTAGCAGAAAAAAGAGGAGCCCTAGGGCCTTAATATCAAACGAGGTCCTTATTGTGAAAAAACTTACAAGAAGGGCTACAAGTAAAGTGATGAAAATTAAAAGATTGTCTTTCTTCATGGCATTGGGCTAAAAAACATTCCTGATTTTTTGTCGCGCTATATCGAACCCTTGATTGACGGAAAATCCTGCCTGGATAGGTCTATAACGCTCGATTGTTTGACCGGCTCTCCGTCAGCGTCCCGAAGGATCATCACCACCGGCCTTAAGGGTGAACCCGGTTGGACGCTGATAACCCTCGCGATTTCATCCGTTTCTAATATCACAATGCTTCCTACGGGATACACGGACATCTTATTTATGAATAATTTTATAACACCGGAATCAAAATTATTCTTGAGCGAGCCCAACAGAAATCTAACCGCGTTATGCGCGTTCAACGCGGCGCGGTGAGGCCTTTTGTGCGTTATCGCCTCGTACGTATCCGCGAGCGCGAGTATCTTGGCATAGGCGTTAATCTTGTCCGCCTTCATGCCTTTAGGATAACCGCTTCCGTCTATCCTCTCATGATGCTGACGTATAGTCTCTTTGACAACTTCGCTGAACGTTCCGACTCTATCGACAACGGCCAAACTATTTTGTATATGCGTCTTGACCAAACCGTGTTCCTCATCCGTCAATTTCCGAGATTGAGCGGCGATCTCCCTTAAGGCATCCATTCCCACGTCATGGAATATGCTCGATAAACCGATATGGCTAAGCCGCGACTTGTTAAATCCCATATTCAACCCGATGATCGAAGACAGGATAACGACATTAACGATGTGATGCGGTAGGTAATATTCCTCAACTCTATCGTCATAAATGTTTGTCAATATGCTGTCTCCCAAAACTAATTGATTGAAAAGATCGTCCAGAAGACCATATAACTTATCCATATAAACGCTTAAATCTTCCCGCGTTCTTATCTTCACCAAGAGGGTCTTTAGGGTCTCTACCGCCTTTTCATATATATCTTTCGCCTTTTCCTGATTATCTACGCCGTGTTTTCTCACCTCAGCAATAAGTTTTTTCGAGACAAGAGAATGGTCTTCTGGTTTCTTCTCATCTTCGATTTTAGTCATCATATCTTGTTTGGGAAAACTTACGGGCGGTTCAGGAGATTTCGACGGCGGGATATCTATATCTTTCTTCTCGTCTTTTTCTTCCACCTTCTCCGCGTCTTCATCGGGCTTTTCTTCTTTACCTCTTAAGATATCAAACATTCTTGGCATAGATTGACGGCTCCATATTTAAATCTTTAATAACCCGTTCCGATAACTGCCTATCGATGATCTTCGCCTCTTGTCCAAAACCTATCAATAAACACATGTCGCAAACATTATTTATTTTCCTCGGCAGCCCTTCGGAATAATTATAGATCACTTCGAACGCTTCTTTATTAAATATCTCGTTTTTTGCGCCCGCGACCGAGAGGCGATGTTTTATATACGTCTCCATCTCATTCTTGTCGAGGCCTGACAGATGATATTTTATGCCGAGCCGCTGCTGCAGTTGTGGAATGGAGTTGACCATAACCAATAATTCAGGCTGCCCTATCAATACCAATGTGATAAGAAATTTGTCATTTAATTGAAAATTCAAGAATAGCCGTATCTCTTCCAGCGTCTCTTTATTCTTTATTATCTGCGCCTCGTCTATCAATATCAGCGTCTTTTTGCCTTCATTAAAATTTTTATAAATTACATCCTGCATGATATGCAAAAGTTGCGGCTTCGGCCCCCTTACGTGCTCGTTCTTCAACTGATAGATTATCTCTTGAATGAATTGAGTGGGGCTGAGCTGTGGATGGATTATGAGCGCGACCTCATAAATCTTATTCTTTACCAATTCGTCTATAATTATTCTGCTAAGAATAGTTTTGCCCGACCCGTATTCCCCTGTCAGCATCGCCGCGCCCTTCTCCTCCTTAATGGCATAGAGAAGACGCATCAGCGCCTCTTCGTGCTTTTTGGAATAATACATGAAGCGGGGGTCGGGAGTATTCTCAAAAGGTTTTTCCGTTAAACCCCAATAATTCTCATACATATCCGCCGCCCTTTCCTTTTTCTATATCCGATATTCCCGGCGTTTCAGCTTTATCATCTTCGCCGTAATATTTCCTGTTGTAATAGTAGTAGGTATCCATGCCTATCTCCGGCGTCACGTTATTTAAGATGACCCCCGAGACCGCGCCCTTGCCCTTTACGCTCTCTATCTGGGTCTTGGCCCTGCGCAAAGCGAGCCGCGACGTTGAACCTGCCTTATATACCAATAATACCCCGTCTGTTTTTGGAACTAATATGGAGGGCTCGCTCACCGCCAGTATAGGAGAAGAATCTATTATCACTACATCATATTTATTTCTAAAATATTTTAGCGTCTCGTCGGTCTTTTCCGAATTGAACAGATTTATCGTATTTGGAAATACTGAGCCCGATGTAATTATGTTAAGATTGTTAAGCCATGGTTTATCTATGACATTCTCAACGCCGGTTGAGCCGAGCATAAGATCGGTGGCCGTTTTAATAGCGGAATCGGCGCTTAACTTGCCCATCAATATGTCTGTAAGGCCTCCCTCTTTTTTGCTCAGGCCAAAAATCTTATGCACATTTGCCCGTCGGGTATCGGCATCCAAAAGGAGAACCTTATACCCTAACTGCGCCAGTATGACGGCCAAATTGGACGAGATGAGGGATTTGCCCTCTTCTGGATTACAACTTGTTATCATCAGTATTTTATTCTTTATCCTTTCGCCCTTTCCGAACATCACCTGTAAATTTACGCTCAAAATGCGGAATGCCTCCAGGAAGAGCGAACTCCCCTTTTCGAGCACGTCGATATGCGGCTTGCGTAATCCCTCTTCTTTTTTAGCGGCTCTTTTAGGAAATAATTTCCTCCACCCTTTCGTTTTGGTCTCTTCTCCCTTTTCCTTTACGCTATAAAAGGGAATCACCCCCAAAACACCCACCTTTATGAAACTCTCGATGTCCTCGACTTTTCCAATGGAAGTATCGAGATGTTCGGTCACCATCGCGGCCGTCACTCCCAGCAGAAGGCCGAACATCAACCCTATCATATAATTTTTTGGCTTATTGGGATAAACGGGTTTTTTCGAAGGGATCGCCGGGCTTACCAGAATAACGTTATCGACCTTCTCGGCCTCTTTGATCATCGCCTCGTTCAATCTTTGCTTAAGATTAGTATACAAACCTTCGTTGATGGCGGTATCTCTTTTCAGAATTCCGTATTCGAATTCTTCTTTTGGCAATTTACTCAATTCATCTTTCAGCGACGCTATCTGTTCGCGGAGCCGCATTATGTCCGGATGTTTTTCAGTGAATTTAGTTGAGATCTCGGTCTCTCTTTTATCTAACTCATAAATCTGATTGATGATATTAACGCCCACGCCGACAGCGCCTTGGGTGGTGAGAACCCGCAGCCTCTCCTCCTGCTCCCTTAGTTTGGCCGAGGTATCGGCGAGTGTCTCTTCGATAAAAACCCTCACACCGTGAGTTTTCTGGTTCTTCTGCTCGCGATTTACCCTTTTAAACACTTCTGTTATTTTGTTCGCTATCTCTGCCGCTTTGTAGGGGTCTCGAGACGTTGCGTATAATCTTATTAAATGAGTCTGCTCTACGGCATCAGCCGAAACATCGTCGTTTATCGCGCTGACTATGTAATCCCTTTCCTTATCGCTCATATCATCTTTTATCCATCCTAACTCTTTCGCGGCTTGCTCTATGATGGGCCTTGATACAAGTTGCTTTGTATAATCGGACATTTCAAGTTCAGGCATCCAATATTCTCGAGGAGATGGAAATATGACATCGGAAGGGAGCGTCAGATACGGATCTACTTTTACAAGAACCGATGCTTTGTAAAGCGGCGTTTGAGCGGCCGTATAGATAAATATGCTTAGAAAGACCGCTAAAAATGCGGCGATGACAAGACGTCTTCTTTTTAAAAATATGTTCCAATAATCCCTTAGGTTTAGTTCATATAACTGCGGCACACTCTGTTCCCTTCGCTAATCGTTCACCTTCCTTATCCTATTATGGAAAAACCAGGCATTGGCCTCTGTCGCGAGACCCGACGCGGTAAGGACCGCGCTGGCGCTCGGTTGTATGTCACTTAGAAATTTATTGAAATCCGCTATAAATGTCCTCGGCACATATACGAGGTCATTCGGCTTAATAATGAAGTCTCTCGTCGATACTCCATGCCTGAAGGCGTGAAACACATTCACCCTTCGCACCTTTGGATGCATCGTGAAATTGTCGGTAACCACTATCACGCTCTCTCTTTTAGATGCACTGGTAAAGTCTCCGGCGAGGGCTATTATTTGCAAGAGATTTGTTGTCCCTGTAAACGTATATATGCCCGGGTATCCGATTTCACCCAATACAATAATTTTATTTCCTGCGAATTCTCTAACCGATACCGTGACTTCAGGGGATTTGACAAATTTGGAGAGTTCTTCTTTAATCTTGTCCTGCAATTGATCTATGCTTAAGCCTGAGGCCTTGATCGTGCCTATTAAAGGATATGATAATTTTCCGTCGGGCCTTATTTGAACGTCTCTTGAAAGGTCGGCGTTCTGCCAGACAAAAACCTCTATCTTGTCTCCCGGCGCTATATAATATTCGCCTCCCGGATCTTCGCCGAAAAGCGGCTCTTGTTCAGCGGATATGGAACCTGCCCTTATTCTTAAATACTCTTTACCTTGGCAGTATACTAAAGGGGCGGTAGAAATGATAGAAAATGAGACCAAAAGGCTAATAGCCCAATATCTTTGGGATGTTTTCATACTTCCTGTATATTATCGGGGTATATTAGTATAAATATCATAAAGTATAGCACAAAATATAAGAAAATCCAACTTTATTCTTTTATAACCTTATGAATAGTCCCGGGCGGTGAGGGAAGTTGGCGATATTTCTTTTATTTATCAAGGGCTATAAAGGCACGCCTTCAGCACTTTATATGGCCCCTTAAATAGCCGGACTAAATAGCGTAGGTAAATATAAACTGGTTTTGAATCTTCTTTTTTAAAATTTAACACAACCTCTTTCGGGGGAAACAAAACTCTTTTTATTATCGCGATATATTCCGAAAGGCCCTTTGCTTCTAGCAATTCAAAAAATACATAACTCAGGAAGTTGCCTATTAACCGTCTTCTAATGCCGCTTCTAAACATGATCTTTTTATCCATGAATCTCTCAATCCATATGCGTTTTACGAAGTTTGGTTTAATCTCCCGGAGAGCGGCGGGAGAAATATGGGGATTAAAAAATTCTTTTGACATTTTAAGCGCGCTATAAAGTGAATTTGACAATCTAAACCTTTTGGCTTTGTTTATTATGCTATTCCAATCTAGGCTATTTTCGTATTTGCGCAAAAGTTCATTTATATCGCAGACATATCTTAATTGAGCGAGACAACTGCTATTTGTAAAATGGGCGGATAGATAAAGAAGCAGTTCTTCTTTCTCGAAATCATAATAACTAATGCCGTCTTCTTCTCGTAATCTCGCGCCATTCCATAATCCCTCTATCCGTTCCCTGCTGCGAAGCATCATGGTAATATCCCAGTGTAATTCTACCGTCATTGCCTCCGGCTTGGAGAAGTGATATTGCCATTGCAAGGATTTCATTTCATGAATGGGGTCAAGTGAATATCCGGCTTCTTCAAAGAGAGTTCGCGCGTTCTCTTTATCATATTCTTTTATCAGAAGGTCAATATCAGCGCTTAAGCCCCGCATTCCGATGTCGCCGTAGATTCTCTCTGAAAGGATTGTTCCTTTTAATGGTATGACCGGTATTTTATTTGACGCGAATGAGTTGAGAATGGCAAGTAGTTCTTTATGCCGTAAGGCGGTTTTCGACGCTATATAGAGATATGCCGACTTTAACCGCTCGAATACAACCTGTGGAAGATGTGTCAGGGGGGCGATCTCATTTAGAGCGCTATATACTGAGATGGTGACGCCGTTTCTCATTGTGATTTCACAAAATCGCTCCCAATCTATCCCCACCTTTATCAGGCTAACGGCCTTTTTCTTCAATGTCTCGTCCAAATGTTGTCTTGCGCATATCAAAAGCAGTTCTTCCGTGTTATTGAGAACCGGATTGCCATCTTTTAACCTGTTTTTTACTTTTGAGAAGATTAGCCTCCATTCTATTGCCAGGCTTATATACCCCGATAGAAAACAGAGTATCTTTGAATACCTTAATGAAATTTTTGCGATAACCCTATTGATCCCCTCCCACCTGCGGCTTTCTAAATTTATATAAAGATTCTTTCTTCTGATCTCCGTTACTCTGCCTGCGATGGAATCTATAGCTACCCCATTATCGATACCTTCTCTGCGAGCGTCTCCTTTTGTAAAATAAACTCTGCCTTTTATATTTTCGACAATCTTAACCACTCTGTGAACGAAGAACCATGGCCCATCCTTTTCCCCTATGTTTATAGCGATAATATCTCCGATCTTTATCGCGCCATCATCATTTATGCGTTCTATCTTTATTCTATCGCCATTCTTTATGAAAGGGTACATGCTCGTCCCAGATGCGTTTATATATATGGCGATACCGCTATTCAGCAAAGATAAATACAAATTTTTTGTGAGGTTGTTTGCCTCTTCTCTTTTCATCACACCTGACTCGCGAATAAATCTCTGTACCCCCGGCTTCTTTCTATCAGTTCCGCATGAGTACCGATCGTCACGCTGGAAGGGCCTTCCAGAAAATATACCCGATCCATCTTTTCGATTGCTGATAACCTGTGAGAAACTATAATTACGGTGGAATCCGCAAGGCCTCTCTTAATATTGTCGATGATTTTATCTTCGGTCTCTGAATCGAGGGAGGACATCGCCTCATCTAAAATCAATATCTTGGGCCTCTTTATTACGGCCCGGGCTATAGCGATGCGTTGTTTCTGGCCCTCAGAAATTTTACAGGCATTTTCACCGATTATAGTATTATAGCCGCCTGGAAGCGAATCTATAAAATTATCGATACGGGCGATCTGCGCCGCATTTTTAACCTCATAGAAAGCGGCATCTTCTTTGCCAAACTTTATATTATGTTCTAACGTATCGTTCCATAAATAGGATTCTTGCGGAACGAATCCTATCTGTCCATAGAAGGAATTGGATTTTACATCATTTACATTGTGCCCGTCGATAAGTATTTCGCCATATAACGGCCTGTAAAGCCTGACTATTAAACTCAATAAGGTAGTTTTGCCGCATCCCGATGGGCCGGTTATCCCAACGCAAGAACCTCCGGCAATATCAAATTTCAAATTATCCAAAATCTTTGCTTCTTTTTTATAACCGAAGGTAATGTCTGTGAACCGTATCTCTCCTTTTGAAAATATAATATCCTTGGATTGTTTATCATTGTTTAAATCATATCTCGCGTCCAAGATGGCCCCTAACCTTTCGCAAGAGATGGCGCCCATAGTTATCTGGCGAATAAAATCTACTGATAGGTCATGTAATCCTGATAATTGAGCCAAGTAAATAGCTATTGCGCTAAGCGTTCCTAAAGTCATATTATTTATTAAAACCTGGTATCCTCCAAAAAAAATAATTAGGCCGAACAATATGCGATTGGTTAAACTATTCGCAAATGACCCTGCTGTTCTTAATTTTGTATCTTTGCAATCAAATCTGATATTCTTTATTAAATCATTGATATGCCGTCTTATCACATGCCGCTCTTTTCCAAAAACTTTTATAAGCAGCATATGTGATAAAATTTCTTGGGTTTTGTCAAAAACATACTCCGTATTTTCAATCCATATCTTTAAAGATTTCCTCATTCTCTCATTAAAATAATACGGAACCAAATACAATACAGGTATAAAAGCTAATGCCATCAGCGCCATTTTCCAATCAAGATATAAAATAATCACAAAAATAAATAGTGCTTTAGGGATTAAATAAACTGCTTGCGGTAAACTATCTGCGATAAAAGACATGGCCTGCGCTATATCATGATTGATCTTAAAAAGATTTTGGCCCGTTGAACTGCTCTGGAAAAAATCATAAGGAAGATCCCGCAATTTATTAAAAACATCCCGATTTAAATCGAAATTGCTGCGCAATTTTATATAATGATTAAGATAGGTATTCAATCCATTGATAATGCTATGCAATACAGTTATTATTCCTCCGATTATGATCAGGATTATAAATAACGGTAGATCCCTGTTAATATAAGCCTTATCAATGATAAGTTTAGCAAGATAAGGATTTATCAAGCTAGAGACGATGCCTATCCCGCTCAAAAATAATATGAAGAGCTCTCTCTTCCAAAACGGAAGTAAATAGCGGTAAAATTTGATATATTTCATCCTATTGACCTTATATAAGATATTATAGACTTGTCCTTTTTAAAACCTAATTTATAAGCCTTCTTTCGCGCAACTAATTCATGGCATAACTTAATCTGTTTTTTCATGGAATCTCTATCCCAGAAAGTAGGGAATATATTTGGATATAAGGCTTCGAATGCCTCTTTAGGATTCAAACGGTAAGCTATGTTTTTTGGAGAGTGGCGGATAAAAAAAATCTTCTTTAAAAGCGCCCTATCTTCGTTATGCTTAACGTAAGCGTTAAAATCACCATGCCACGGAGAACTGAAAATAAAAAATTCCTGTTCTATTTTTTTTAATATTATCCGGTCATCGCTGAATATATTCGCATCGCTGTTTCCATGCCAGATCCTGGCGCTCGTGGATTTGCCGCTTTTAGATTGTCCGACAAATAAAAGGCCTTTTCCGTCGATATCGCGCAGCCCGAAACTATGCACAAAGAGTCCATCTTTTTTAGAAAGGTAACTGATCAAGATTATCTGCAAAAGATCGTATACAATATCTTCTAACTTCCAAATTCTTTTATTTTTTTTATAAGATATATAAACTACTCCCTTATTCAAATTTTTGTTTAAAACGGAAAACTGTCTTTTGCCCGATGTATATTGCTCTATCAAATATCCGTCACCTTTTTTAAATAGCCTCCATCTTAAGCGGTGTTTAATTGGATCGAATGTAGCAAAAATTCTTTTTCCTTTATCTCTTTTTA
Organism: Omnitrophica bacterium RIFCSPLOWO2_01_FULL_45_10; assembly: GCA_001804165.1. GTDB lineage: Bacteria > Omnitrophota > Gorgyraeia > 2-01-FULL-45-10 > 2-01-FULL-45-10 > 2-01-FULL-45-10-A. Next base: position 48,704 of record MHFL01000049.1, read on the forward strand.
ATAATCTATTTCTCATCTCAACATCAAGGATTATTTCCGATTTTTCCTTGCCATTATATATAAAATGAACGTCCCTCCTTCCATGACTGATCTCAGGCGGAAGCATTCTGAATCTACTTCTAATCTCTATAACTATATCAACAATTTTTAGCCTAATTCTGTAATCATTCATTTTTATCCAACTTTTCTACTTCTCTTAATACTTTTATTACAGAGATACCCCTCATATTTTTAGATAAAATCTTTCTGAATTTATTCTTATAAAAAAACCAGTATTTATGGTCCAAAGAGCAGAATAGCCCTATCGTCGGCACTCTTAAAGCCATGGCCATGTGAAGCTGCCCTCCCTCGTTTGCTATAAACAGGGCGCATCTGCTTAAAATCGCCAGATATCTTCTTAAACTTAAAACCGGCATCAGATTGACTTTTTCTTTCATGCATTCTTTCATCTTTAACGCAACCTTCTCTTCTCCCGGCCCTTGGAATATTATAACGTCACTACGATATTTTTTAGCTAAACTATCCCCTAATCTGGCGAAGTTTGTTGCCGGCCATAACCTGCCCTTCAGGTCGCATGCCGGCTGTATGCCGATTATCCTATTCTTCAATCTCCTCAATCTATTA
>MHFL01000049.1:49348-52716 GCA_001804165.1 Omnitrophica bacterium RIFCSPLOWO2_01_FULL_45_10
GAAATCAGATTTATTTCCGGGGTATAATGTTTATAATTTTTTATCCCTATTTTTTTAAACAGGCTCAGGAAATAATCCGTGACGCTCGTATTTCGCGGCGGTTTATCCAGTAAAATATTATAGTCTCCGAAATCTCTTCCATAAATACCCGCGCGATATCTCGCGCCGCTCAACCTGCATAATCGCGCGGTCGCCTCAACTCCCATGAAATCGATCGCTAAATCATAACTTCGCTTTTTCACGATCTTTGAAAAGATTTTTTTATCGGAAATTATCAATTCGGATATATGGGGATTGCCTCTTAAGACATGTCCCGCGACCCTGCCCACGATATAGTCGATACGCGCCGCCGGGAAAACGCTTCTTAAGTTTCTGACAAACGGAGTTGTCAGGAGGACATCGCCCGTCTTTGCCAGCCTTATGACAAGGATGCGCCTGATATCTTCTCTGATCAATATTTTATCTTCTTTCAAAGCATTCGTCTTCAATTTTTTTGGCTATTTTACAAAAATAGTCTACCGGCGCCTCATCTTCGCCTTCCTCCAGAGAAGCTTTGGCTGGACAATTGCCGCATAATTTCCAGATACGGCAATTTCTGCACCGCGAATCGCTTTTGAATTTCCCCGTCACGATCCGTTTGAACAGGCCGATGCCATCGCTTATCTCATTTTCAAGCAGATTTACTGAAGGATCTCTTTTAACGGTACATAAAACCATATTGCCGTACGGATCGATATATATAGTGTCTTTTCCCGCGCCGCATCGGAAAAGACCGTCATTAAACTCCTGTTTACTGTCTTTGATGCGCATCTTCATCTGGCCTTTATTCATACCGGCGCTAAATTTTTTTTCAAGTTCCACGGCCTTTTCGGGCTCTATCCTTAAGCTACAGGGGGTCAGGTCGCCGTTTAACCTGGGATGCAGAAGGAAGCTTGGCCTGAACTCTAATCCGAGATCTTTAGTAAAATTTTCTATTGCCTCCAATTCTTTGATATTATGTTTTGATATTTGAGTCTTTATCTTAAGCCGTATGCCTCTGTCTTTCAGTCTGAATATCGCTGCCATTATCTTCTCAAAAGAGTTTTTCACCCCGGATATAAGCTCATATGTGCTTTTGGTTACGCTGTTTAACGTCAACTCGATATAGAAGGGTTTCAGATTTTCAAAGTAGTCGGCTGCTTCCTCAGTTATCAATGCCCCGCTTGTAAGTATGATTATAATAAATCCTCTTCTCCTGGCGTATGAATATATTTCAAAAAAATCATTCCTGGCTAAAGGATCGCCTCCTGTAAAAGTAAGCCACGGGATCCCCGAATGATAAATTTTATCCAGTATAGAGATCGCCTGTTTTGTAGTCAGTTCTTTCCTGATCTCTTCTGGATCATTATAGCAGTCGGTATAACAATGCCGGCAATGCAAGGGGCATTTGAATGTGAGCTCAAATTGGCACACGTTTGGCCTATCATTGCGCCAATTGGCGTTATGCAGGCCTAAACTAAACCTTGAATATTCTATCTGCCTCACAGAAAGGAATATCCCCTTCTTGCTATCTCTTTATCGATTATCGCGAATTCGTCTATGAATTGATTTTAACAGATTGGGAAGGGAATGAAAATAAAAATCTCTGCGGTAATATTTTTCGGGCCTTATTATGCGGATAAATTTATTTGATTTTTAGCGATAAATTCGGGCGGCACAGCTTTTATCAATCATTATCTAACCACTTGATCGCCTCTATCTTATGTGCTGACTCCGCTAGTAGCGCCGCCTCCTGGGCATGCCCGCGAGCACTGAACGGCGCTTCTGGCTATCTTGCTAGTAGCATTACAACACGCCAATACCGCCTGCTCAGGGTTCAGTTTGATCCTGCTTATTATGGGGCTATGCCAATGCAGCTTTTTTTTCATAATTTTACCTCCTTTACCGTTTTTAACCTCTTTAGAGAAAGTTTACCCTTTGGAACTCGATAAGTCAAGGGGATTCTTGATAATATCGAAGACAATCCTCGAATTGTATGCTAAAATTTAATTATGAAAAATATCGACAAAGATGTAATTTTTCTTGCCGAAGACCACCACGAAGCTTATTATGCCTGGAAAAAAAGAGGTTTTCACGATCTTACCCTGGTCCACATTGATGCCCATCTCGATTTCGGTTTTCAGGAGATCAAGGAGCCGGTCCGGATAATCGAAGAGGCCGAATCTACCGATGATATAAAAAATCAACTTGAAAAACTGATACTCTTCGAGAAACTCAAATTAAAAAAGGAAAGGCTCACCACGATAGGCAATTTTATCTACCCGGCTATGGTCGAAGGGATCGTCAAAGACCTCTACTGGGTTATCCCTGGAGATGTGAAAGAATTCCGCTTATCGCTAAATCATATAAAATCGACTATCGAGGGGTTATCCAAAGAAGATCCTAAACCGAAATCCGCTTTAAATATAAAAGAAGGATTGATCCAAACCCGTCTTTACGGGCGTAAATTTATAGTCTGCTGCCTGGAAACCCTGCCAAGAATAAAGGAAGACATGCTTCTGGATATAGATGCGGACTTTTTCGTCATAAACTCAATAAGGAAATCTGATAGCGCCGATAAAGTCGGGGTGCGCAAAATATGGATAACACCTCAGGGATTTATTCGAATTCTAAGAACGAAGATCTCTAAGCCTTCCTTTGTAACTATTGCCTATTCTGTAAACGGGGGCTATACCCCTATTGTATTTAAGTACTTAGGAGATGAAATAATATCAAGATTAAAAGGCGTCCCTTTCAAAAAGCCAAAGGCGCATATCTATTTTAATATGTTCGATCTTTTATGGAAGGGGAAAAAACCGGATAAGGCAAAGCTGTATTACAAAAAGGCGATAAGATTTGATAAGACTTACAGGGTCGAAGATAATAATTACGGCCCTCTATTCTTCGCAAAAAAAAGATATAAAAAGGCGGAGGCTGAGTTCAAAAAGATCCTTTTCGCAGACCCGATAAATAAGCCCGCCCTATGCGGCATGGGAGAGATAAGCCTGGCAAGAAGAAAATATAAACTCGCGAAAAAATATTTCAAAAAAGCCCTTTCGGGATCACCTGTTTATCCAAAGCCTATGCTTGGATTAGGAAGAACTTATTTTGAATCAAAAAATTATCGGTTAGCTGAAAAATTTATTTTAAGATATCAATCCTCGGAACCGATGCAGCCATTCAGTCATTATTTATTGGGTCAGATCTATGAAAAGAAAAGCTGTTTTCTAAATGCGATCGAAGAATATCAAAATTCAATACGGCTCGGCCTCGATAACCCCGAAGGCTACCTTAAACTATTAAGATTGGCTAAATATTCGGATGTACCTTCGGAGATCTTTGATGATATC
>MHFL01000049.1:52746-60719 GCA_001804165.1 Omnitrophica bacterium RIFCSPLOWO2_01_FULL_45_10
AAAATTAATCTTGTGGCGAACGCCTTAAAAAAAATTCTACATTTAAGCTGAAGACTAACTGTCCACAACCGCTATTTCTTCGCGTTCCTATTTCTCTCTATCGTCCTGATAAATTTTGCCTCTTCCCGGCTGAGCGGATCGCAAGTTGAAAAGCTGCCGTCTTCCAAATAGCCTGTTCCCGGGCACCATGCGCAATAATTAACTAAATCGCACTCTTTGCAGGCCCAGTCATCGGGCGGTTTTAAGCTATCTACAATATTCTTTAAATTTTCCCACCCTTTTTCTAAAGAACCTTCTAATATTTTATATCTCGGGTAATCTATGTTGATACAAAACTTTAATTCTCCGTAAGGGTTAACCGCTAAGTCGTAATAGCCGACCGCGCAATTAAAAAGACGTTTGATGTTGCGCCTATCCAGCTTCGCCCCTTTTCTCTCTTTTCCGCTATGGTCATATTTTTCAAACATTTCCGGATAGCATTGCCTATGCAAATAATACGTTTCTTTCGGAGAAATTAAATGTTGAAGTGGCGTTTTTAGACGATCGTGCCTTGGTGTTAATTTTCCGTCAAACCTGAACGCCGCATTAAGAGTTCTTGCAAATTTGTTGATCGCGATAATTTCGTTCTTATTTTCCTGCATCCCGCATGTCTTAACGCAAATCGGAATCTTTTTTTCATATAAAAGCCTGATCGCATTGAAAACTTTCGTATAAGAACCCGGCGTCCCCGTTATTTTCTCAAATCTATCCTCGTTCATCGCGTTGACAGTGATATCTATTTTATTCGGCCGAATGCGCCCTAATTCATTCGCGATCTTTTCATCGATAAATGAGCCGTTTGTAAGAACTATTATCTGAAATCCTAATTTTTTCGCTTTCCATAATATCTCCGCCATGTCCTCCCTGCAGAATATCTCTCCTCCGGTAAATCCTAAATAGATGCAGCCCATCTCCTGTAATTGCCCCAGTATATTAAAAACTTCATGAGTCCTCAATTCTTTTTTGTAACTTAACTTCTCTTCTCTCGTGTTATAACAATGGATACATCGAAAATTACACCTGTAAGTAAGCTCAAACATGGCGTGTAGCGGAATTCGCTTTTTGTAGGCAATATTATTCATCTTTTCGGAAAAATATCTGTATTTTTGAACTCTCATTGTATAACTCTCTGCAACCGGTTCACGGTATAACTTTTTTCGAAATTATCGACAGGCCGGTAAACCCTTCTTTTACCTGCACAAAACATATTCATTTGCATCTTTACAAGTTGACAATGATAATCAGAAACCGATTCCTCATCCCCCGTTTCCAAGAAGGCCCTCGCCGGACAACAGTAACAGGTGTCCCTTAAACCGCAAAATTTGCATTTTGAATCCGTTTTTAATTTTTCATTTAACAATTTTGCGAACTCTTTATAAAGATCTTTACTGAATCCTCTTTTTGTCAAATCTACAGAAAACTTTTTTGAAAGACTGCAGAATTGGAGCCGGCCGTAAGGATTGATATAGATGGTTATCCACCAGGCATTACATCTATAGAGATACCTTCGCGCCCTTTCGGAACTGACGGGTTTATCGAACTGTTTTTCCCGATGCTTTATCATTTCCTTATCGCTTCTCTCTATCTCCAGGATCTCTCTCGGTGAAAGGCGATGATCGTACGGAGACCTGTCTCCGTTAAGCCGGGGCAGTATTAATGGATCAAATCTGAATTTATTTTTACCCAACAGTTTTTCAGAAAAGGCCTTGATTTTGAGAATTTCGGTCTTGTTCTCTTTTAATCCTATGGTTTTCAATATTAGAGGCATTTTTATCTTTAATAAACTATTGATATTGGCCATCGCTTTTTCATAAGAACCGGGAACCTGTGAAATAGATTCATAGACGCCTTCTGTTACGCCATAGAGGCTTATTTCAATCTGGAATGGAGGGTATCTTTTTAAGTATTTGAATATCTCCGGAGAGAGCTCGATTCCGTTCGTGAAAATGTTGATCAAAAAACCTTTCCGGCGGGCATATGCATAGATCTCCAGGAAATCATCGTGTAAAAACGGCTCCCCGCCGGTTAATGTAATCCAAAAACATTCTTCGTTATAAATATCATCTAAGATCTTTTTCCATCGGGACGCCGAAAGTTCCTTATCTTTATTCTCCACCCCCTTGCAATAGCAGTGGATGCAACCAAGGTTGCAACGGTAGGTAAGTTCTATCTGGGCGTTTAAAGGCTTGGGCGTTTCTACCCTGGTTTCTAAATCATCCGCAAACTCATCGTATTTTATCTCTTTCACAGCATCTTCCCAAAATAATATCAGGCGTATATATTCAGATGATCGCCTTGATATCCTTAAGATCCTTTAAAAGTCCGGCCAATTCCGCATTTAACTTTTTCTCGGTCACGTCATACTCTCTCAACAGTATCTTTTCGATCTTCGTCATGCTCTTTTTGCCATCAATGAGCTCCCAAATCCTTCCGGCTATATCGTTCAAAGTATAAATACAATCTAGCTCTTCGGATGTTTTATAAAGCGGCACAAGAATGGTTTCGTTTTCGATCTTTCGCGTAACTATATCACGGTTCTTTTTAAAAATACTCGAGCCTTTCATGTACTCTCCTTTCATTTTCTTTGTTTAGACCTCATCTTGCTGTTTATCGCATTGTAGATACGCATTATCTTATATGCCTTATCCCTGCCGATATCTCCCGTGATATGCTTGAAAGAATAAAAATATCTGAATGGCAGATGGGTCCTTTTTTTAATTATCCTGATACCGAATTTTTCCGGATTAAAAAATACCCTGTTTTTGGGAATAAGAAAATAAGGGTTATATGCGGCGTGCCTTTTCGCCGCCTCGGGGCGTCTTATGAGAAATCCGAATGTGTCAAGGGCCTCTTCAACGCTCTCCGAGGGCAGGCCTATTATCACCTGAAAATGTATTCCAAGCTTCAGCTCATAGGCGTCTTTTACTATTCTTTTTATTATGCCGACCTTTGTCCCTTTTCCTATAAAATCAAGAACCCTTTGGTTTATCGATTCTAAGCCGAATCCTATCGTTTCGCAGCCGGATTCCTTTGCCAATCTTAAAGTATCTCTGTCAAACCCATTATCAAACCGCGCCTGCGCCCACCAGGAGATCTTTATACCTTCCTCAAGTATCCTCTTTGATATATCCCTCATGTGGGATGGTGAGTACGCCGTATTGGATATAATAAGCCTCTTCGTCTTATATTTTTTTATAAGTTTTTTTATATCCATTATTACCAGATCTGGCGATTTTTCTCTGTATTGCGGCCGTGGCAGCGGCAGGTCCACGCAGAAGATGCATCTATTCCAGTAACAGCCGCGGGACGTTTCAAACGAAAGAGTCGATTTTTTTCTTGAATCTAAATATTTTTTTGTCGGAAGGCCGTCGAAATCGGGCGTTGGAAGCTTGTCCATATCTTCATATGCGATCTTTCCGCCGGTTATCCATTTGCCGTTATCCGAATAGATGAGATTCGGGACATCCGAGAGCGGTCTATTATTCGTAAGCGAATCTGCAAGCTCGAAGAGGGGCGTCTCTCCTTCAAAAAATATGATATAGTCGTAAAATTGGGCAAAATCCCTCTTTTTTTTAAGCTCCTCTTTAAAAAATGAAACATACTGGCCGCCGATGACTATCTTTACATCCCGTAGGTATCTTTTTAATAGGTAGCCGAATGTGAAACTCGCTATAACCTGCGAAGGACAGGTTATCGACAAACCGGCTATAGAGATGTTTTCATCTTTTACTCTAGGTAAAACCTCCTTATGAAAGAATCTTACAAACGGGTTTTCTTCTTTATCCTGAATGTAGCGGAATAAAATATCTGATGAAAGGATCGTCTCGGTAAACGCGAAGCTTGAGCCGGGGTTATTTTCGAAGCCGTATAAAAATTTCCTGCCGTTATCTTCGGACTGAAGGATCTTATAATAATAGACTTTCTTCCTTATCTTTTCACTCTTATATTTGGGCGTCAGCAGCTTTCCGAGTCTATTCTTTCGTAGATAATCAAAATAAATAATATTTAGATCGGCTTGAAAAACGTCCATTCCTTTTGATTTCAGAAAACCGGAAAGCGCCGGGGTTCCTAACGGCGGATAGTTCCTCTCGTAAGTCGGAGGGATAAATAAACCTATTCTTCCTTCTTTTTTCATAATCCCATAGGCTATGATTCCTGACGCCGCAGAGAATAGATTTATCATATTTCCTTCCGAATTGCAAGTCTTTGATTTATTGACAGTCAGATTAAAAGGAGATAAGATATAAAAAAGCGGAAGAATCTCTTCAAATTAAAATTTCGAAAAATGGCCGATTTAACTTTGGTTCAATTTAAATATAACGATATGGCGCCTGCCGGGGCCCTCTATCTCGCCTGTGGCCTCGAGAAAGAAGGCGTCGATTTTGATCTCAAACTCTATCCGGTTGTAAATATAGATCCGGACAGGTTATATTCTTTCTTAAATAATTCGGAAAAAATACTTGCGATTGGCTGTATGACAGATATGCTGCCTTATTTGATGGTGAGTTTACAAAAGATTAAAAAACGTTTTCCGCAGAAGACGATCATCCTCGGGGGCACAGGGCCGGCGCCATCGGCCGAAATAATCCTGAAGAGGTTTGATTTTATCGATTTTATAATAAAAGGCGACGGGACCTTCGCGTTGCCAAGTTTAATAAAAGCGATAAAAAACCGGGAAGCGGAATTCAGCGATATCCGCGGTCTGGTGTATAGAAATAAAGGAAAGATCGTCAGCAATCCCTACGATCTTTATCCAAATAATAGAATTTCGCCCGCATATCATCGTATTAAACCCGGAGAATATGATGAATATACCGTAAATACTTCGTGGGGATGCCCCCATAATTGCACATTTTGCGATTCACGGCCCATGGTCGGCAGAAAGATCGAATACAGGGATCTCTCCGACATAATTGAACAGATTAAACTGATAAAAAAACTTTTGAAGCGCAAGGATATCATTATACATATAGCCGATGAGGCGTTTCTTGAAAATAGAGGCCGTGTCGTCAGATTTTGTTATCTACTGAAAAAAGATAAAATCAATATAAGATGGACATGCTACGGAAGGATCGATCGGGCGGATAAAGATCTGCTTGAGATTATGAGCGGAACCGGCTGTTCTAAGATCTACTATGGCGTTGAATCCGGAAGTAACCGGATACTGGAAAAGATCAAAAAAGGTTCTACTATCGAACAGGCGATAGAAATTCTGATCTTATCAAAAAAATACATCGAGACCGTTATCGCTTCCTTCATCTTCCGTTATCCTTTTGAAGCGCATCGTGATTTCATTCAGACATTATCCGCGATCAGGTACCTGCAATCGAAAAATATCCGTTGCCACCTGTATCCTTTAGCCCCGGTTAGCAGATCTCAGATCTTTACGCGATATAAAAACGATCTGCGATTTTCAAGCACGGCGCCTTGCGCAATTAATATATTAAGCGATATGCCAAAGGAATGTATCGCCTTGATCAAATCTAATAAGGGGATATTTTATAACTATTTTTACTACCATCCGCCGGAATTACCCGAGATCATGAGAGCATTTTATAAGTTTCAGTCCTATTAAGTCCCGCATCTTCTTCATCCTTTGTAAATAACAAATTTATCAGAATTTATATTTCCCGCATACCCCGCTGATATCTTCGTGATAAACGAATTTAGCAGGGCCCCTCTGCATGCTCTTTACAAAACAATTGCAATCAATGACAGAATAAGAATATCTTCTTTTTATGACTTCCTCAATGATATCATAAACCAAGCCATTATCATAAAGATGCATTTCAAAGCATTGATAGATTTCCCCCTCGGGCATGATCCTGGAGATCTTTTTGAAATTGGCTGAATTTACCTCAATTTCGCCGATATTTAAATGCTTGACTCCCATATCTTCTATCTTTGGAAGCATCTCAAATAGCTTTTTTCTATGCGGCTCCCAGGATGGCGTTTCAACCGATACGGCTTTAAAATACCGCGCCGCCTTTCTTAAATTCTGGTATACTTTTTCCGAGAAGTTCGAAGCGCCCAGATGGAATCTGATCTCGTCAAAGCCTAAGTCTCTCAATCGCGCAAGGTTATCAGGGTTAGCTAAAGTCCCATTAGTATAAAGGTAATGCCATGGCCTATGCTTCGTTTGCTTTTCTGTATTATGTAATATCTTCATATAATTACCGATTTCATCAAGATATAAAAGCGGCTCGCCGCCGCCCGTGAAACTCATTGAGGTCGGTTTATAATTTTTAGAAAGGGCCCATTTGTAAAGCATCGCTTTGACCTTAAAATGGGCCTTCGGAGAGATCTCTTTTTCTTTCTTATCGGTTGTACAATATACACAGTTCAGGTTGCATCTGATCCCCAGCGCGAAATTTCGGCGATAAGGGTCGGGCGCGAAACAGGAATAGCAGCCGGGCGACAATCTACCGATATGGACGCAATGCCCCGAGGCATCATATTTAAGCTCTTCGATGGCCCTTTGGCGCTCAAACTTCCTTTTATAGGCTTCTTGTATCGGTAAAATTTTCATATGTGGTTCGGATATTCCATATTTTGAATTATACACCTTTCGACATTCTAATATCAATTACTTCCTTTGTTCATACCGCTGGATTCCACCTATTGGATTCCATCTACGCGGTGAAATAGGCCTAAACAGAAACAATTGAAAAAGAAGAAGATTAGGATATAATATATACATGAATATGCGTAATGAATATATGAGGGCTGATTGGGATTGGGTAAGGAGTGAATTATTGAGGCATGGGCAAATCGTATCAGCGAAGAAGGAAGAGGCAAGAAGTCAAATTGCTATAAGCGCTGATGAGAGCCTTGAGAAGGCAAGATCGCTCGTTAAACCCAAATATATCTCATCTATCTTAGATATCTTAACGATGAAGAGCGGCTCCATCATCGCTCGCGGTGGGATAATCTTTTCAATTGGAAAAATTTCTTCATATATCAGGGGAGCGGCGTCTATCTGTCTTTATCTGGTTACTGTCGGAGAGAAAATAGAAAAGTCGGCGACTTGCCTTATGGATGGAGGTGACGCGTTGGGCGGATACCTCTTGGATAGGATAGGCTCTTTGGCGGTAGAATCGTTGGCTGAAACTTTGGAAGAAAAAATAAGAAAAGATTACGCCTCTAAAGGCATGAGCGTCTCAACGCGTTTCAGCCCGGGTTACTGCGATTGGCCGGTAGAAGACCAAGCGGTATTCGCGAGAGCGCTCGATTTTTCTAAAGCGGGCGTCTCGCTAACCAGCGAATACATGATGGCTCCAAGAAAGTCGATTACGGCGATGGTAGGAATTGGCCCCGGAGGCGTATTCTCTAAAAGAAAATCCCCCTGTTTGCTTTGCGGACAAAGGGATTGCGATTATAGGCGCTGATCTTGACTCTCTTTTTTGAGTAACTCTTCCCAATCCATATCCACTCTATTCTGCAACTCATCCAACAAGGATTTATTTTCCGGAAGCATTAAATGACGGAAACGGCCCTGGTGTTTGAGCCATTCCATTATAGGCTTCTTCTCCTTCGGCTTGTACGTGATATGGTATTGGCCATTCACCACTTCATAAAGGGGCCAGATGCATGCGTCAGCCGCGACCCGTCCGAGTTCGCAGGTCAGTTCGGGGTCGAATGACCATCCGAGCATGCAGGGTTGAAATACATTTATGAACTTGGGCCCTTCTATTGATAGCGCCTTTTCTACTTTAGATGTGAGGTCGCGCCAGTTCCCAACTATTGACTGCGCCGCGTATGGAATGTCATGAGCGACCATTATAGCGGTGAGGTTCTTTCTGTGCTGCTCCTTCCCCGCCCTTTCTTTGCCCACAGGAGCAGTGGTAGTATGCGCTCCCTTCGGCGTCGCGCTCGAGCGTTGACAGCCTGTATTCATGTAAGCTTCGTTATTGTAGCAGACGTAGAGGATATTG
>MHFL01000049.1:60739-64457 GCA_001804165.1 Omnitrophica bacterium RIFCSPLOWO2_01_FULL_45_10
GTGGCCGCGCTCGACAGCGCCGGAGAGCGACTGCAATCCTATATCATATGTTCCTCCGTCGCCGCCTATCGCGATGAAATTTACTTTTTTATTGTATTTTCCCTGTCTCACCCAGGATTTATGCAATGCTTCCACCCCGCTTATCGTGGCGGCCGCGTTCTCGAACGCGCTGTGTATGAATGGGACATTCCACGCCGTGTAAGGAAATATCGTTGAGACGACCTCTAAGCATCCGGTCGCGTTCGCGATCACAGTGTTGGGCCCGGCGGCCATAAGGACCTGCCTTGCCACAATAACCGCGCCGCATCCAACACAAGCTCGATGCCCGCCTGTGAATAATTCTTTCCCTTTAGATACCTCTTTGATATTCATGGTCTATTCTCGCACACCCAGATAATTCACTCTCTCTTTATCTGTTCCCTTTAGCGCGTCAAACAACTCATTATAAATAAATTCGATATCATCTAACCGTATCTCGCGGCCGCCCAAGCCATAAATGTAATTCAATATCGGCCTAAATTTAGCCTTGTCGACCCGTCGACCATGCTCAGGGTCAATGCTGAGCGAAGTCGAAGCATCATAAATAGCGGCCTTGACCTCCAAACAGACAGGCCCCTCTTGGGCGTTCATGGAATCCGATCTGTCCATGACCGCGATTATTTTTACATCTTTTAAAGCATCCGCGATTTCCTCTTTTGGAAACGGCCTATAAACCCTCGGTTTCAAAAGACCCACTTTCTTGCCCTTACTCCTCAAGTCATCCACTACAACCTTAATAGTGCCGGCGGTTGAGCCCATGGCTACGATTGCCGCTTCAGCATCGTCAAGTCTATATGTTTCGAATAGCTCGTAGCCCCTGCCGAATTTAGTTTGGAATTCTTTGCCGATATCGGCTATTATCGATTTGGAATTTATCATCGCCTCTATCTCTTGTCTTTTATGCTCAAAATAATAATCCGGCAGGTCCAGCGCTCCGAGGGTAATCAGATTATCGAAGTCCAATAGATAATGCTTAGGCGTATAAACGCCTACAAACTTTTTTACCTCATCGTCATCCAGAATTTCTATCCTTTCCATGCCGTGGCTTATTATGAATCCGTCTGTGGTGACTATGACGGGAAGCCGCGCTGTTTCTGCTATCCTGACGGCCTGCAGCATATTATCGTATGCTTCCTGCGCGTTCTCCGAGAATATTTGTATCCATCCCGAATCTTTCACCATCATCGTGTCAGAATGGTCGCAGTGTATGTTCAAGGGCCCTGATAGCGTTCTATTCACATCGGCCATAACTATCGGAAGCCGTAGGCCCGCCGCGATGTACAACATCTCTGCCATGAGGGCCAAACCCTGGCTCGATGTGCCTGTCATTGCCCTGCCGCCTGCCGCGCTCGCGCCGATGCAGGCGGACATGGCCGAGTGTTCGCTCTCTACCGGAACGAATTCCGTATCCACGAGCCCATCCGCGATGAAACTCGCGAATATCTGAACAACTTCGGTGGCGGGTGTAATGGGATAGGCGGCGACCACATCAGGATTAATCTGTCGCATCGCCTCAGCCATCGCCTCATTTCCGGTCTTCGCTACTATATTCGATTTCGTAACCGTCATTTCTTCGCCTTCTCATCTTCAGGTTTCGGCCTTTTATCTCTCACTTCCTTCTCCGAAACCATCATTATCGCCTTGCCCTTCACCGGACATTCGTGAGCGCATATACCGCAGCCCTTGCAGAATTCGTAATCGAATCCGACAACCTTGCCTTCCTTAACTATAACCGCCGCGTCCGGGCAATAGACCCAGCAAGCGAGACAGTGTATGCATTTCTCCGGCACAAATACGGGCCTTTTTGTCCTCCAATCGCCCGTCTTGAAATCTTTGGCCGTGCCTCCGCCGATTATGAGGTCGTATTCCGCAAGTTCTTTCCAACCCGGTTTTTTTTCTTTCTTCTTTGAAGTCATTTTCTTCCTTTTTAATTACATATTACATATTACAAATTACTGGGATCTAACCTCATTAAACGCCCGCTCTATCGCTTTTAAATTTCCTTCTACAATCTCGGGTTTCGATTTGAATTTCTTCTCCAATTTCTTCTTTGTATCTTCCAACATCTCTTTAAAATCCAATATTCCTGTTACCTTTATGAGGGCGCCTAGCATCGGAGTATTAGGTATCTCTCTTCCGATCGTCTCCTTTGAGATGGTGGAGGCATCGAGTGTAAAGACTCTTATATTCCCTGTTATATTTAGTTCTCTCTTAATTTCGGCAGGAGACTTTGCTGTATTTATTATTATGATGCCGTCTTCTAAGACACCTTCTGTAACGTCCACCGAGTCTGTCAACGTGGGATCCAACACCACTACAACATCCGGGTTCGTCACGCCTGAATGGAGCATAATGGGCTTTGTGGACAGCCGATCAAAGGAGGCAACGGGCGCACCCGTCCTCTCAGGCCCGTATTCCGGGAATGCTTGCACATATTTTCCAGAATTTAAGGCCGCATCCGCAAATAAAAGGGCGGCCGTCTTTGCTCCCTGGCCGCCTCTGCCATGCCAGCGAATTTCTACTAATTTTTCCATGAAAAATCAGTGCCTCCTCCTGTCATTAGCGCCTTGGGCTATTAAATCTTTCATCTTAAATGTCTACGCCTTCTCCTTCGCTGCGAGAGCAAGATAGAAGACCATGAAACTCGCCATCATCACTACGCCTAAATATCCGTTGAATGCGCTGTTCACTATGCTTATGAGAACCTGCCCTGCTCCTCCCGGAACAGCGGCAGTGAGAAGTCCGATCACAAGCCCTATCAAAAAGCCGATGCCAAGCGATATCAGAATAAGGATGACTAGAAGCAGGAGGACCTTTCCGACGTTCTTTCTCACTAATTTCACGCTTCGTTTCATAGACTCGATAATGCCAACCTCATCGCACACTAAAGAGTATGGAGACATTGTCAATAACAACATATAGTATAAACCAATACCGCCTATGACTAGCGCGATCGTCGCCGCTATTATCGTTACCGTTGTATTATTTAATGGGGCCGTGGCAACGACTAATAAAGCCGCAAGCAACGCCGCCACAGTTACTATAAGAATTATCAATAAGCCTAACCCAAAAAGGCGTAAATAATACTTGAGGCCATTTGATAATAGATTTGCCAGTTTCATTTTGCCTTCTTTTATATAATCTCTGATGAGCGCCAAGGAGCCGCCCTGGACAAATATGCTCACCAATATGAATAACAGACTAAAGGTTAGAGCGGTCGCGGTCACTTGGGGCGTTACCGCTGTTCCCTGCCTCGCCACAAGCGGTAAACTCGCTATACTCCATATCGCGTTAAATGTAAATAATATCAAAACTAATCCTAAACTTTTTGTCGCTACACCAAAACCCTTCTTTATCGCCTCTATAATACCCATAATTCCCTCCTCATATAAGGTAATAACCGTTTCGGGTTTTGCAAAAGATTTAAGGATAGTTTACCAGATAGCAAATGAGATGTCAACAAAAGGCGGCGGAAAATATTTTGTGCTTGTGTAGGCGGCTACCGGCAGGATGCTCTTCAGTATACGTAGGAGTAGTCAAAGTCGTACATGTATTCAAAGTTGCCGTTTAAGTCGTATTCGAAGAATATAATATCTCCTGCCTGGCCTGGATTCGGGTCCTTGATCCACTGGAACTGCATCTTCAAGGGGGCGGGAGTGTCGAAGTATTGTATCGTTTT
>MHFL01000050.1:0-260 GCA_001804165.1 Omnitrophica bacterium RIFCSPLOWO2_01_FULL_45_10
CACCCTTTACACTCGCTCATATGGTTCGAAGAACTTCTTATACTCATCGAGCGCGAACCTATCGGTCATCCCCGCGATATAATCGCATATCACACGGTGGGCGTCCTCTTTCTTAAGCCGCGCTTGCGTATTTGGGGGAAGTTGCTCCACCTTCTCTAGATAGACATTAAAGAGCGAACTTATGAAGCGCGATGCCTTGTTCGACATCCTGACTACCCTATAATGCTGATATAAATTTTTCATCAAGAATTCACGCATTG
>MHFL01000050.1:267-6234 GCA_001804165.1 Omnitrophica bacterium RIFCSPLOWO2_01_FULL_45_10
CAGGTCCCGCATCTTTTTTGACGGCGTTACAATCCTCTCAGGTATCTTCGCGGCGTCATGAGGGCCGCGAATCCTGAACCTTTTTATGTTCGATTCGGTTTGCTCCAATATGTCCGTTACCTGAGCGTTTATGAGCCATCGTATTATCTGATACTTTCTAGTATCATCCTTTATCTTAGGATATCGTTTCCTAACGTCCTTATCGGCCATCACCCAAAGCCGAATCGTATTCAAATCCTCTTCCTTTATCAATCCGCTCGTAATGCCGTCATCGAGGTCGTGATTGTCATATGCTATCTCATCAGATACATCCACTGCCTGAATCTCCAAAAGGGGCGACCCTTCTGACTCGAACGGAATAGCCGGCCTCGGATGGTCGAAACGAGTTGAATGTTTTATTATCCCCTCTCTTACCTCATATGTGAGATTGAGCCCAGGGAAGTCGGGATATCTTTCTTCAAGATAATCCACAACCCTTAACCCCTGAACGTTGTGGTCAAAGCCGCCCCGGTCCTTCATAATCTCATGCAGCGCATCCTCTCCCGCATGGCCGAAGGGCGTGTGTCCGAGATCATGCGCAAGACTTATCGCCTCGACCAAATCATCGTTAAGCCTCAAGGCCCGCGCAATGGACTTCGCGATTTGCGTTACTTCCAACGTATGGGTAAGCCTGGTCCTGTAATAGTCGCCCTCATGGTTTACGAATACTTGGGTTTTGTACTCCAAACGCCTGAAGGCGGTTGAATAGATTATCCTGTCTTTATCGCGCTGATAACATGATCTATACTCATGTTCAGCTTCTTTATAAAACCTTCCTTTCGTCACCTTGCTCTTTTGAGCATAAGGCGCCAACAATTCCTCCCTTTTTTCTAAATCGCGTCTCTTCAACATCGTATTATCCGCCCCTTTTATTTAATTAATAGATCATACATGGCATCGAGCGACTCTGGGACCACCTTGACATCAGTAACGACCGGCATGAAATTTGTATCGCCTTCCCAACGAGGCACAATATGAATATGCAAATGACCGTCGAACCCGGCGCCTGCCGCCTTGCCGATATTCATGCCGATGTTATATCCATGCGGCTTCAATTTTTTATCCAGCGCCCTCTTCATCTTTTTTACTAATTTCATCAGGTCGCCCAACTCCTCCTCTGTGAGAAGATAGATATCGCTCACATGCCTGAACGGCGCGACCATGATGTGGCCGTTATTATAAGGATAGATGTTCAGCATGGAAAAAGAGTATTCCGACCTATCCAGTATGTATCTTTTCTTGTCCGCATCTTTTGACATGGTTTCCCGATTTATCTTCTTCGGCTTCCTGGATCGCTTCTCGACGCAGAAGATGCACTTTTTGCGTTTTCTCAAATACAAATACTTGCTGCGCCACGGAGCCCACAGATTTTCCATTTAGAGCCCTTCCTCTTTCTTAAGTTTGACAATGGCATCTTCAAAAAATGGTTTCGCGAAGCCGCTTGACCAGGTCCTGTCTTCAAATTTCCGCGAATCCACCGTATTTAAAAAATTCCGGAACTCCTCAAAATAACTCCCATATATATGGAAACTGTCGCTTATGTCAACGTATCTTCCTACTAAGACTTCCGAGCCCATCTCTTTTGCTATGAGTTCGGCGAGCATCCTTTGCAGATCCGTTAGAGCGAAGATATTCATGAAACTTGCCTTGTAGGCGTCTCTCGACCTCCAGTGGGTATTCATGTTCAAAGAGAATCTTCCGTCTCGAGCGCTCACGAGCCGCGCCCAGATTCTCTGAAGGCACGGCGGGTCATCCGTATCGGGATCTATTGCCGGATTCCACGTGATCGCCTGGGCGCGCCGCGAATGCGGCGTCTGGATGAGTTTTTTTACAAGATAATTTATCTGATTGACAAAAACATCTCCCGCTTTGTAATTGAACAAGCGTTGATGATACGTGTATGTCCATTTTCCCTCTTCCGGCTTTATCCAATGATCGTGAACGCCTGAAACGACCTCCTGCCTATAAATCTCCAGATCCTCCAGAGAACCTGGGAATGCCCTGTGTATCCGCGGCTCCTTCATAGGGTTATTTACAACCAAGATCATCGTGCAATCCCTGCTTTCGGGATCATCAGACTTGTCGTATTCTGTTTTGAGCCTATGGCCATCTTCCCACGTAGCAATGACTGCCTTCTCCCATGCCTCCGGAAGGGTATCGCCTTCTATCTTTATTACCGGTATGTCACTCATACTTTATAGCCGCACAATTCGGCCCTCCACCTTCTCTTCAGATACCTCAAGTACCCCAAATGAATTATAAGGCGCGAATACCTTATCTGTAGAGCTTCCCGGATTAAAAAAGAGTGTTCCCAACTTAACCGTATTCACCGCATGATGGGCATGGCCGAATACAATGACGTCGACTTTTCCGAATTCCGCTTTTACTGAATCAATGAGGCCATCCGGGGCACCGTGGCCATGGATAAGCCCGATCTTAAATCTCCCAATCGAAATTATCTCTTTGGGGTTCAGGATTTCACGAAGGCCATGTGAATCCATGTTTCCGTAGACCGCCTTTGTTTCTTTAAGAGCTTTTAACTTGTCAAGAACCTCCTTTTCTACAAAGTCTCCGGCGTGTATAATCATATCGCATTTTTCTATCTCTTCATAAACCCGTCCAGGCAGGTCAGATGCGGACCTAGGTATATGCGTGTCGGAAAGTACCAATATTTTCATCGGATGATCCTACGCCTGCCGTAAAACCGCAAAAGGTCGTTCACGATGTTTCTATCCCAGATCGATATCTTTAATTCCTTGCCGAGCAATTTAGCGTTTTCGTCTATCCCTTTGAGCGGAATTATCACCTTGTTTGCAACCTTCAAGCCCATTGCCTTTACGTTTCTGATATAGTCTATGATATGACTTTCATTAACCTCGCTGTCATACGCCTGAACTATCCAGAATTTACCCCTGAATGAGGCGGCAATGAAGCTCATGCCCTCACCGACTTTTTTCACTTCAACCTTAGTGAAATGAGGCAGGCGCACGTTCTTCGAATATATCTGGATCATCTCGTTTGAGAATAGATTAAATAATTCCGCAAGCCTTGAAACATTGTCCCTGTTCAGCTCATCTACCACCGCCGTTATATATGCCGTTGCATCCAGACCGAATATTCTTATCGCATCTATCGCGCCATTAACAAGAGACATGCGCCTTTTTTGGAATACGTCTTTTAACCAAAACTCCAGCATCCCGTCATCGATTTTATAAAAGACGCCGTTTTTTGAGATGAGCCCTAATTCCAAAAGCGCGCTCAAGGCCTTCTGAACCTCTCCCTTTTTCACCTTCAGATTTCTGGACATTTCCGATTGCTTATTAAGGCCTTTGGCTATTGAGAATAACATGGCGAGGTACCTCTCTCTGTACCTTGCATCCAGAAGTTCCAATATGAAGTTTAAAAGGTACTGATAAATCACGCCATTTGGCCTGTAAATACAATCAAGCATCGCGTCTACGATTACCGACTTATCGATGTAATTTGTCATTCGTTCTTCCGCGAGCCGTCTTGCGCACGATGTTATCTTATCAAGATAAAAAGGATTTCCCTCGGTGAGAGCTATTAAAAATTTCTCCATGTCCGATTCGATTTCAAAGCCCGGCATTCTCGTGCGCATGAATTCTACGGCTGTCCTAGGATCGAAGCTCGAAATCTTTACGAGTTCAAAATTACCGAAGAGCAGCGACAATTTTTCCGAGAGTATCTTCCTGACCGCCTCATTCCTGGAACTCGAGACAACATACATGGTATCCTTCTCGACCATAATGACCTTGCCGAAATTCAGGAAAGGGTTCTTGATGCCGAGATGCTCCAGATTATCGAACTCATCGAGCACTACGATGAATTGCTTATTTATCTCGCCTTTTAATATTGAAGTCAGGGCCAAAAGGCCCGAGTATGCATCATCCAACTCGTTTCTATCGACGCACAAATTTATGTGTTTTATAGATAGATATGTCCTGGGGAACACCTTGCTTGCCTTCTCGTAAAGCATGTCGATATCGATCTCGACATGCTCGCCTATTTTGATCAATGAATTGTATAATAAAGTAGCTATGAATTTATCGGAGAAGGACTTAAAGGGCTCCTTAAGGACCTCTACGTATACGGGGATGAAGTCCTCTTCCTTAAGCATCTGGATAAAATGAAGAATGATCGAAGATTTCCCTACAAGACTTTGCCCGGTCAGCGCTATATTCTGTCTATAACCCTCTCTAAGGTCGGATACGCGTCGAGTCAAGAGTCCCAATACTTCCTGCCTGCCGAAGAATTTTTCTGCCACTGCCGGTTCGTTGAACATGTCTTTATCCTACGCTTATCTTTCCACTTTCCGTTTACCGTGAAACGTTTACCTATTTCTTCTTTAATTCACCGCGGCAAATAAGACAGTGGATTTTGCGGTTCGCCATTCTTTCTTATCTCAAAATGAAGAGACGCTCTCTTTGCCCTGCCCGTTTTACCTACTTTGGCTATTCTTTCCTTCTGATTTACGGTTTTGCCGATATCAACCAATATATCCGAATTGTAGGCATAAACGGTCTGATAGCCGTTACCATGATCTAAAATAACCGTCTTTCCATACCCTTTAAAACCCTCATCAAGATAGACCACCTTGCCAGACCTTGAGGCGACAACTGATTCTCCTTCATCAGCGTTGATGTCTATACCTTTGTTCTTAACTCTCCCTTTTTTTGCGCTGAAAGGAAAAATCACTTCGCCGGTCACCGGCCATATGAACATATTTCGACCGACAAAATCTACTGAATCCGGCCTAGGCGCCACAGGCCTAGCGCTCATCGGCTCTACAAACGCGCCATGCGGCGCTGTCGCGCAGCCGGCCAGCCCGAAAACCAATATCATGATCAATAATATTAATATATTTTTCAATCGGTCC
This sequence comes from Omnitrophica bacterium RIFCSPLOWO2_01_FULL_45_10, assembly GCA_001804165.1. Taxonomy (GTDB): domain Bacteria; phylum Omnitrophota; class Gorgyraeia; order 2-01-FULL-45-10; family 2-01-FULL-45-10; genus 2-01-FULL-45-10-A. The sequence goes on from MHFL01000050.1 coordinate 5,204, forward strand.
TTTTATATTCCGCGTGGTCCTGGAGCGGGTGAAGGGAATCTCCCGCATCTGGAGCGAGCGAGGGGAATCGAACCCCCGTGGCCAGCTTGGGAAGCTGGTATTCTACCATTGAACTACGCTCGCTAAAATTTCGTCAATTTCTTGAAATGCTTATATCGTGATCGTATATCTCCAATCGAAATTTCCAATAATCGATTTACGCTGAAATCTTCCACCGCGAAGGATGCGAGAATACTGCCGTATATTATACCTTTCCTTATGCTTGGTTCGTCTATCGCGCACGCCTTGCTCAAGTACCCAATAAGCCCTCCCGCGAAGGTGTCTCCGGCTCCGGTCGGGTCATATATCGACTCCAAAAGATACGCGGGACATAGGAAATGCGATTTTTTAGACGCGTAGATTACGCCGTGTTCTCCCTTTTTTATTATCACGGCCTTTGGGCCAAAAGTTAGAGCAACGAGCGCGGCCTTCAATAGATTTGACTCACCGCTGAACTCCCGCGCTTCAGCGTCATTCAACAGGAGGATATCGATGCGCTCCAATATTTTTTCCAATGCCTGGCGTTTATGCTCTATCCAATAGTTCATGGAATCCAGAACGACGAATTTAGGTTTATGAACTTGCTTCAAAACGCTGTATTGCAGTTCAGGGTTTATATTTGCCAGAAAAATGAATTTTGAGCCCCTTAAGGAGTGAGGGATTTGCGGATGGAAATCCCTAAATACATTTAGTCTTGTATATATTGTGTGAGCATGACTCAAATCATACTCATATCTACCTTTCCATCTGAAGGTCTCGCCCTTTAAGACGGATAGGCCATCTATGCCTATTTCTTTATTCTTAAATATATTAATATATTTTTTCGGAAAGTCCTTCCCCACAGCGGCCACCATGTTCACCTTGTCAAAGAAGGACGCCGCTATGGAAAAGTACGTAGCGGATCCGCCCAATACCTCTTCCTTCTTTCCGAACGGTGTCTGGACCGAATCCAGCGCCACCGAGCCAACCACAAGTATACTCATGTTACTCTG
>MHFL01000050.1:6243-8018 GCA_001804165.1 Omnitrophica bacterium RIFCSPLOWO2_01_FULL_45_10
TTTTTATTGAGCAGTATTCGCTGCACATGGTACATACATCCTCGACGCCCGGATGCGATACGTCTCTATATTTTTTCGGCTTGGCCCTGTCTATGGCCAACTCAAACTGCTTTTTCCAATCACGCTTTGCCCGCGCCTTTGAGATATTCACGTCCCAATCCATGGCGCCTTCGATGCCTTTTGCCAGATCCGAGGCATGCGCGGCAATCTTTGCCGCTATGACGCCTTCCTTTACGTCTTCCAGGGTTGGGAGCCTCAAGTGCTCGGACGGCGTGACATAACACAAGAAATCCGCGCCGCAAGATCCGGCTATCGCGCCGCCTATCGCGGCGGTTATATGATCGTATCCCGGCGCGACATCGGTTACGAGAGGGCCCAGCACGTAGAATGGAGCGCCGCCGCAGATCGTTTTTTCCATAATGACGTTTGCCTCGATCTGATTTATCGGAACATGGCCCGGGCCCTCTATCATGACCTGAACGCCCGCCTTGAGGGCCCTCTTTTGAAGTTCGCTTAAGACTATTAATTCAGCCACCTGAGCCGCGTCCGTCGCGTCCCGGATCGAACCCGGGCGCAGGCCGTCGCCTAAACTCAATGTAATATCGTATTGCTTCGCTATTTCCAAAACTCTATCAAAATCGGAATAGAATGGGTTTTCGCGCGCGTTCCCTATCATCCACTCCGCTAAAAACGCGCCCCCACGCGACACGATATCGAGCAATCTCGGATACTTTCTTAATATGTCCAGCGCGTTTAAGGTAACGCCCGCGTGAATAGTGAAAAAGTCGACCCCGGCTTCGGCCTGAGACTCCAATACGTCGAACATCTCGCCTATTTCTATATCTTTAATGACGCCGTATTTCGCGAGGCCGTTTATGGCAATTTCGTAGATAGGGACTGTCCCTACGGGAACCGCGGACTTCTTCAATATAGCCGACCGAGTCAGTTCAATTTTTGAGCCGGTGGAAAGGTCCATAATCGTGTCCGCGCCCAATTCTATGGCGGCCGACATCTTTTTTATCTCGGTCTTTATATCGGAAGAATCCTTCGACGTCCCTATGTTGGCATTTATCTTTGTTCTTAAACCCCTGCCGATGGCGCACGGTTTCGCTACGCGGCGCTTTTTATTTTTTGGTATGACAACGTGGCCCTTTTCAACGGCGCTCCGCATGAAGTTAAGCCCCGCGCCCTCTATCTTCGCGATACGACGCACCTCGTTCGATATTCTACCCGTCCTCGCTGTCTCTATCCGCGTCATTTTTAAATCAATGCCTTTTTTAACCTTTTTACTTCGTTGTAAGGATCGGACGCATCACATACCGCTCTGATGGCCGCTATACTTTTAAAGCCTCTTCCGGTCAATCTACGAACATTATTCATGTTTATTCCCCCTATCGCGAAGAACGGGACGCCTAATCCCTTAATCTTTTTCAGCAGATTAAATCCCATGGGCCTTTGCCTTTTCTTGAAAGGTGTTTTAAATACGGGGCCTATGCCGAGGTAATCCGCGCCTTCGGCCTTTGCCTTAGCGGCTTGCTCAAATGTTTTTACCGTAACCCCTATCAATTTATCTTTCCCCACCAACTTCCTCGCTAATGATATGCCGAGATCGCCAGGGCCTATATGCAGTCCGTCGGCCGAAGAGGCGATAGCGACATCCGCCCTGTCATTTACTATGAAAGGAACGCCGTATTTTCGCGCGATCCTCTTTATTGCTTTTCCCGTCTTAATCGTATCGCAAAGAGGCGATATCTTGTCTCGCAGCTGTATCATAT
>MHFL01000050.1:8041-30079 GCA_001804165.1 Omnitrophica bacterium RIFCSPLOWO2_01_FULL_45_10
ATTTTTGAATCAAAGAACTTGGAGAATTCCTCCAAGACGCGAAGCGACTCTTTTACCCTCTCTATATTGGCGGCAAAAATATCAGAGTAATTTCCCCTCTTTAACTGATCATTAATTTTACGAGGATTTGAGCCGACATCGGTTAGCGCGTCTCTATATTTGACGAGATTCTCCTGAAAGGGAACGAACTCCTTAATTCTTTTCGATATCCTGTGACGGATACCCCTAAGATCGTTTGTCAAGGCTTTTGAATTCAAAATGAAACGCGTTATATCTTCGCAAACTCTCAGGCCCTCTCTCGACCTATTGAAGTTGGCGTCGATTATGCGATATATCGATTTCTTCACTTTTTGGATTTTAATCTTTTTATTAACGCGGAAGTGGAGTAACCTTTGATATAGGGCACCCTTCGCACCCTGCCTCCATAAGATGCTACGAACATTCCGCCTACTATATCTTTTATATCCCAATCCCCGCCTTTTGCGAGGATGTCGGGCCTTATTTTTTTTATTAACACGTTCGGTGTCGCCTCATTAAATATCGTGACGTAGTTAACGCATGCAAGAGCCGCGAGGACCTTAGCCCTATCAGCCATATTATTTATAGGGCGCCCCGGGCCTTTTATAAATCTTACTGAACTGTCACTGTTCAAACCCACGATCAGTATATCACCCATGAGCTTCGATTTTATTAGATATTCGACGTGACCCGCGTGCAGGATATCGAAACAACCGTTGGTAAAAACTATCTTTTTGCCTTTCGACTTTAGTGTCTTTAAAATTATTAATAACTTATTAAGGCTTTTTATTTTAATATCCATCCGGATCTTTCTACCTACACCCTATACCCTACGCCCTAAACCCTACCTGAACATTTCCCTTTCAACCAACTCACAAATTATATGTCCTATCATGATGTGAGATTCCTGTATCCTGGCAGTCTCTTTGGAAGGGACCAGTATAGATATATCGCAAACCTCTTTAAGTAATCCGCCATTCTGACCCGTAAGTCCGATGGTAACTAAACCCAGCGCCTTAGCCTTTTTTAATGCCTCTAAGACATTTTTGGAATTTCCGCTCGTCGAGAGAGCGATCGCCACGTCTTTAGATTTTGCCAGCGCCTCGAGCTGCCTTGAAAAAGTTATCTCGTATCCGTAATCATTAGCGATCGCGCTCAATATGGACGTGTTCGTGGACAAGGCGATTGCGGGTAATGCCGGCCTTTCTTTTTTAAATCTCCCGACGAGTTCAGCGACTATGTGCTGGCTGTCCGCCGCGCTTCCGCCGTTACCGAAGATAAGGACCTTGCCGCCGGCTTTTAGAGAGATGATTATCGCTTTTGCCGCCTTCTCGATACTCTCTATCTGACGTTTATATAAAAGCTCTTTCGTCTTTATGCTCTCTTTAATTATATTTTGTATGGCCTTTTCCATGGCGCCTTATCACCCAAAAAATATCTTCGCTAAATCATACAAACGCATATCGACCGTCTTGAGCATGCCCACCGCCTTCTCTATCTGGACTTCCACAATCTCGTTTCCCGCGAGGCTCGCCATGTACCCGAATTTTTTACTCATGACAAGGTCCATTGCCTTTACGCCAAATCTCGTAGCGAGCACCCTGTCAAAGGCGCTCGGCGTTCCTCCTCTCTGAATATGTCCCAGAACAGTGACGCGCGTCTCGAATTTAGTGAGCTTCTCAACCTCTTCAGCCAATATCTCGCCTATGCCGCCGAGCCGGACATGGCCGAAGGCATCAAGCTTCTCCTCTTTCGTAACCACCTGGCCGGATTTAAACCGCGCCCCTTCCGCGACCACTATTATAGAGAATCCTTTACCTCTTGCCTTGCGCTTCTTTAAGACATCGCATACCTCATACAGATCGATTGGAATCTCAGGAATCAGGATGACGTCGGCGCCTGACGCAAGACCCGAATATACCGCTATCCAGCCGGCATGCCTGCCCATTACCTCTACTACCATGATGCGGTGATGGCTTTCGGCCGTGGTATGGAGCCGGTCTATCGCCTCAGTCGCGATATTAACCGCCGTATCAAAGCCAAAAGTGAAATCCGTGGCACTTAAGTCGTTATCTATGGTCTTTGGAACCCCGACTATATTAAGGCCCAGATTCTCTTTTATGAGTTTATTAGCGGCGCCCAGCGTATCTTCGCCCCCTATCGCCACAAGCGCGTCGAGTTTCAATTTTTTATAATTCTCCGCGACCTTCTTAACGTCATCCTTGTTCTTATAGGGATTCGTCCTCGATGTGCCAAGGATGGTGCCGCCTTTCGGGAGGATACCCGATACCGAATTGAGGTCCAGTTCTATCGTGTCGTTATCTATTAGGCCTTTCCACCCGTTTTTGATGCCTATGACCTTGATATTATCATGCACCGACTTTCTAACGACAGCCCGTATGACGGCATTCAATCCCGGACAGTCACCGCCGCCTGTTAAAACTCCGATTTGTTCCATCTCTTAGCTCCTCCAAAAATTTCTTAGTACTCTATGCTCCCCCTGAACTGGGGCGATTGCCTTTCATCTTTTTTAACATCTCTCGACGACTCTTCCTTATGGACAATCTTAACGACGTGGACGCGTATATTTATCGGCTCTTCAACGCCCAGCATGTCCTGAACCCTCGACTTGATTATTCCCTGAATCTTCTCAGTGGTTTCTGGAATATGGATATCCGAGAATAGCGTAACCCTGTTAATTATGGTAATGCCCTTCTTGCCGGCCTTTACGTAAGGCCTCAAATCCTTGACCTCGGGTAATTGTTTAAGGGCCCTTTTTATGAAATCCTCTATGGCCGTCAGGGATATAGTTACCTGACCATCGGGATTCTCGAACGCTATGGTCTTTTGCCTCCTAATCTTGCCCATCGTTATCTGTATCACCATTATGCTTATGAATACGAGAAGTACGCCGGTTATACCCAATATCAAACGGATATTTGTTGTTGAGTAGATCATATTCAATATATCCATTATGGAATCCAGCGGAAACAGGTTTAAAGATATGACGATGAGCAATCCCCCGACAAGAATGAAAACAAGCGTGTAAAGAAAAAGCGTAAGTCCCGAAATGAATTTCATGTCACCCTCCTCTTCTCTGATTATGAGCGTGGACGGCCTCAACTACAACATTGACCTCAGACAAGATTAGTCCCGTCATCTTCTCGACCACGCGCTTTGCGTTTACCTGAACCTCATCCGCTACCTTTGTTATCTCCATCCCATACTCGACAATAATGAATAGGGTCAATTTCAATTCGTTGTCTTTCATCTGTATCTTGACGCCCCTCGGCTTAGTCTTTCTCACCAGACTCTCCAGAAACTGAAAATCGCCTCCTCGGCCCATCGAATTGACGCCCTTAACTTCCATGGCCGCCATAGACGCTATTTGGGTAATACAATCGTTATTTATTCTCACGGTTCCGAGATCGGTATCTCTATTCCTTTCGATTGAATCTTGACTCATAAATATGCCTCTCTTTTACTCCGCTTTCCCAAAAAGCGTTTCGACGAAATCGGTTGAAAATCTGCCTCTTAAGAAAGCCGGATCGTTCATGACCCTCTTGTGAAAAGGTATAGTAGTCTTTATCGGTTCGATTATAAATTCATCAAGCGCGCGGCGGGCCTTTCCTATCGCTTGCTGTCTATCGCTGCCATAGGCAATCAATTTCCCTATCATCGAATCATAATAGGGAAGAATCTCATAGCCCTGATAGACGGCTGAATCCACCCTTATGCCGTGCCCGCCTGGCAAATTAAGATTAAGAATCTTCCCGGGCGAAGGTATAAAATTGTTATCCGGGTCCTCCGCGTTTATCCTGCATTCGATGGCGCTTCCGGTAAATTTTATATCATCCTGTTTATAACGAATCTGCTCACCCGCGGATATCCTTATCTGTTCCTTTACAATATCGACCCCCGTAACCGCCTCTGTTATCGGGTGTTCAACCTGAATCCTGGTGTTCATCTCCATAAAATAGAAATTGTTTTTAGAGTCCAATAAGAACTCTATCGTGCCCGCATTGACGTAGCTAATCGATCTGGCGCATTTCACCGCCAACTCACCCATCCTTCTCTTGGACTTTGGATCGAGCATGGGCGAGGGCGTCTCCTCTATCAACTTTTGATGGCGCCTCTGGATGGTGCAGTCTCTCTCGCCCAAGTGAACTACATGGCCATATTGATCACCCAATATTTGTATCTCAATATGGCGCGGCTTTTCTATATATTTTTCTATATATACGTCAGGATTCCCAAATGCCGCTTCAGCCTCTCTCTGGGCCGTGAGAAAAGCGCTTACGAGCCGTACGTCGTTATGGCAGATGCGCATGCCTTTGCCTCCACCCCCGGCTGCCGCCTTAACGATAACCGGATAACCTGTCTCTTTCGATATCTTAAGAGCCTCCTCCTTTGTCTTGACTACGGTTTTGCTCCCCGGAATTGTCGGTAGGCCCGCCTTCTTGGCAGTGTGCTTGGCGGCCATCTTGTCCCCCATTAACTTAATATTTTCCGGCGTAGGCCCTATAAATTTTATCTTGCACGACTCACATATCTCGGCGAAGTGAGCGTCTTCCGCCAGGAATCCGTATCCCGGATGTATCGCCTCCACGTCCGTGATTTCGGCGGCGCTTATTATGCTGGGAATGTTAAGGTAACTATTTTGAGCCGGCGCGCCGCCTATACAGACTGCCTCGTCGGCAAATTTGACATGCAGAGAATTGATATCGGGCTCGGAATAGACAGCGACTGTTCGTATTCCGAGCTCCTTACAAGCCCTAATAACTCTTAATGCTACTTCCCCTCTATTCGCGATTAGTATTTTAGAAAACATAACTAGTCTATATCGATTCCACTACAAACAGGGCCTGGCCATATTCGACAGGTTCCGAGTTCTCTACAAGAATATCCACTATCCTCCCCTTAACCTCTGATTTGATCTCATTCATCAATTTCATCGCCTCTATGATGCAGACCACCTGGCCCGGCTCTATCTCGCTGCCTATATTGATATACGGCGGCGCCTCGGGCGACGGAGTCCTGTAGAATGTGCCGACCATCGGCGCCTTTATCTCGACTACGTTCTTTTTTTCCGCTGTCGCCTGTGCTTTACCGGTTTTTTCAAGTTGAGGTGTTATTTTCTGCGGAATTATTTCTACCGTCTTTTCAATTTCGGCTCCCGCGCCTTTCCGCAATCTGATTTTAAGGCCGTCCTTTTCCACTTCAACCTCTGTCAGGTTATTCTCATTCATCAGGTTTATCAAGTCTTTAATCTCTTTAATATACATATCATGCCTCTCTTTTAACAGGTCAGCACTTCACACCCTGTATCTGTAACCAATACCATATCCTCAATTCTTACCCCTCCGAATTTAGGTATATATATTGCCGGTTCAACGGTAAACACCATGCCGGGCCTTAATAAATCGTCATTCATCTTGGACACCGTAGGACTCTCGTGAACTTCCATTCCCACGCCGTGGCCTAGCGCGTGGCCAAAATATTTGCCAAATCCCTTATCGCCTATGTATTTCCTGGCCGCAGAGTCTATTTCCGAGATGCGCCTGCCCGGGATTATCATCTCAATCGCCTTGTCTTGAGCCGCTGAAACGATATTGTAAATTTCCTTGAACTTCGCTTTTATCCTGCCGAGAAACAGCATCCTTGTAATATCTGAATTATATCCCTCCAGGCTACATCCTATATCTATCATGACAGGGGAATCTTCCTTAACAGTATTGTCGGAAGGGATTGCATGCGGTTTGGACGTATTCCGTCCCGCGGAGATTACAGGCGGAAAGGCGCTCTTGGCCCCGTTTCCAATGAAGGATATCATGGCCTCGATGCTTAGGGACTTCTCCGAGGTTCCGATTTTTGCCAACCTCATTATTTTACTCAAGACATCTTTTGCGAGCGCAATGGATTTCCGGATAGCCTTTACCTCGAGCGAATCTTTTATACCCCTCATATCTTCTACAACATTTTTAATTGGCGCCAATTTAGCGTTCAAGGTAGACTTCAGCCTGCTTGCGACTTCATACGACAGATTCATCGATTCAAAACCGACCCTTTTCAAAAGACCCTTTCCGACAATTTTCTCAATCGTTTCGTATGTGGACGATCTTACTAATTCTATATCAAATAATTTTAAAGAGTCCCGCGCTTCCTCAATATATCTGGAATCTGTTATGAAGAAGGCCCTCTTTGAAGTTAACAATAAGCTTGAGTCGCCGTCGCGAAATCCGCTCAAATACGATACGTTCGCCTCATTTGTAACTAAAAGCGCGTCAAGGGATCTTTTTTTAATCTCCTCGCGCAGCATATTGAGCCGATGATTATAGTCGAACACTTTTTATCCCTCTATAAGCCCTATGGCCGCCTCGAGGCCCAATAAATAACTCATCTTACCGAATCCTGAAACCTGCCCTTTGGCGACAGGCGCGACAAGCGATGTGTGCCTGAATTCCTCCCGGGCATATATATTCGATAGGTGAACCTCAACCGTTGGTATATCAACCGCGCTTATGGCATCACGTATGGCGACGCTCGTATGCGTGTACGCGGCGGGATTTATAACTATAGCGTTAAATTTCCCTTTAGAATTTCCTATTCTCTCAACGATATCGCCTTCATGGCTCAATTGTATGATTTCAAGTGCCACCTTTTTTGACTTCGCCAATTTTTCAAGGTCCTTGTTTATCTCGTCGATCGTCACCGTGCCATATACGTCGATCTCCCTTTTCCCAAGGAGATTAAGGTTAGGCCCGTGTATTACTAAGATCTTGCGCATACTTAATCCTTTCCGAACTTTTTGCCTTGTGCGTCCTCCGCTTCATCAATGAGCATAACGGGGATACCGTCTCTTATCGGATAGCGCCTACCGCACTTCGTGCAGATAATTCTATCGCCTTCCAATTTAAGATCTGCTTTGCACGCCGGACACGCGAGTATATCCATCAAGTCCTTATCTATCATGCCGCCTCTCTCAATTTCACCTTGAATTGCGGATTTAATCCGTAAATCACTCCTCCGACCATACTAGTTATGAACAAGACCAAAAACCATAATATCCCTATTGCAAATGCATTTTCACTGCCGATCATCGGACTGAAAAAAACGACCATCGCCCCTTCTCTTAGGCCCAGGCCGTTTATCGAAGGCAGAAGGCTTACTACATTGATTATGGGAATACGCAAAAGTATTTCCGACATGGAAATTGGAGTTCCTATGCTGGATGCCAAAATGCCTATAGAGAGGAAGAAAAAACCCTGGCTTACGATAGAGATGAAGAATGACTGAACAATCAACGCCTTGCGGTGCCTATATTGATGAATGGCGTTGTAAAGATCTTTCAACTTCTTTTCAAGCGGCTTGAACATAATTAAAATAAATGAAAACTTTCTCGCGAAATTCTTATTGGTCGCGAAGACGAGAACCACTATTGAGCATGCCGTAATCAATAAGACTATCTGTCTGACGGGCCGTTCCACAACTTGACTGCCTGCAAAAAGTAAAGAGATCGAAGCTATAAATATCATGGTGAAGAGGCCGATTACCCTGTCGACGAATACTGACGTTATGGAGCCCAAATTGTCCCTTGAGTTCCTGCCAAGATAATACGCCTTAACTATATCTCCGCCTACCGCAGTCGGGAGAAAATTATTGAAGAAATAACCTATGAATGTTAAGGACAGCGCGTCCCGGAATGCGATTGGGATGTCAGAGGCTTGAATGATAAGTTTCAGCCGAAAAGACGCTATGGTTATGGCCGCGATGAATGCCAAGAATGCTAAACAGAAGATCCATATCTTCGTGCCTTTTAAGACGCCCGAAATCTCGCCATATTTACCCCTCATCACATATAATAATATCATGATAAGGGCCGCGCTTACAAATAGACGCAACGAAAAGACAAAAATTTTTTTCATGATAGGAAGTAATAATTTATCATAATTAGGAGGGCAAGTAAAGCAGAATTTGGCTAAAAAAGGCAGAGGTATTTAGACAGATTAACCCTTAACTTTCGTCTCCCGTCTCTTTAGAATTTTCTATAATAAGCACGTCATCATCTGCGGGCTGGGGCTCAGGGATTCCTTGCTGCCTTCTTAAATCTTCTATCTTTTTAATAGGACGCTCCAATTGATCGCGCCTTGTAGAAGTCAGGTTATTATATTCGTCCTGCGTCTCTTTAAGTTTCCTGCCCAGTTTGTCAAAGGACTTTATGAACGCGTCCCACTGTTTATTGAAGGCGCCTAATAGAGACAGTATCTGTTTGGCGCTCTTTTCGAGGTTGAAGTTATCTACCGCCTGTCGTATGACAGCGAGGATCGCGTACAATGTCAGGGGCGAGCAAACGATGACCTTATTTCTCAATGCCTCATCCAGGAGATTTCTATCATTCTCGTTGATAAAGGCATAGGCCTGTTCATTCGGTATAAATACTATTACATAATCAACCGTATTCTCTTCAGGATTTATATAAGACCTATTCGTTACCTCTTTTATCCTCATCCTCGCGTCCCTTAAGAACTGCTCTTTACATCTATCCCGCTCGCTATCAATCTCTGCCTCAGTATATCGCAAATAATTATCTAAAGGAAACTTGACATCCATGTTAACCTTGAGGCCCTGAGGAAGGAGGAACGTATAGTCCGGGCGCGTGTTCACGGTATCCTGCACCTTCTCTTTATGGTAGTTTACATCTTCGATAAATCCCGCGAGCCGCAGCACGTCTTCTGCCATCCTCTGGCCCCACTGGCCCCGGGCCGTACGGGAGGCCAACGTGTTTCGTAAGTGGCTCGTAGTTTCCTGGAGTTTGGTTGTCTGCTCGGCGGCTGCCTTTAACTGGCTCGCTACCTCGCCATACTTCTGCTCTCTGTCCTTCTCAAAATTTATCACAAGCGTTTGAAGTCTTTCGAGCTCGCTATTCATGACTCCAAGCGTTTGGTCTATGAGTTTCTTTTTCCCATCAAGGTCTTTTTCTCCGTCATGTAATTGTTTTGAGAGAAGTTCGCTTGAGAACTTTTGAAACTCAGATGTTATCTTTGACAATGCGTCCAATGAAAGTTCGCCAAACGATTCCTTTAGCCGTTTAACGACGAGTTCTATATCCTGGCCCTTTCTCGAACCGAATCGCAAAAAAAAGATTATCACCAGGCCCATGGCGAGCCCGCAGATCAAACCCAATATGGTCAAAATAATAGTGGTCATAACTTCTTTTTACCAACAAATCTAGTCCTTAAATCGTATAGAACCGCTTCAAGGCCTTCTGCCTCATCCTTCGATAAGTTATTCCTTGTCTTATCTTTGAGCATGCCAAGGGTATCTATTATGAATTTGGCATTGTTCAAATTTATATCCTTCTTCTTCGATATCGGATTTTCAAGGTCTCCCAGCGAGACGAGCGCCTCCATCATAAGTCCTGATAAGAATATGCCAAAAGTGACTTCGGGAACCTGCGCTTGATTCGGCCCCTGGGAAGCATCCTTCTCCCTACTGACGGCCTCCTTCCATGCCTCATCTATCTTCTTCTTCGCTTCTTCATTAGCATTCTCTTCCATATCGCCTCGTCTCTACCCGCCTAATCCCAAAGACTTTTTTATTTCAATGATTTTGGATTCGGCGGCCTCGATGCCTTTCTGGACTATCTCCTTGGACCTGTTAAATGCTGCCTGATCGATCAGTCCTAAATCAACTTTTATGACCGCATCCGCTGAGTCAGATTGGTATCTGTTTAACTCCTCGCCGGTTATCTGGAAAGACTGAAGCAGTATTTGAAATATATTTTCTATTCTCTGCCCGCACCTTACGCAGAAACCCACATCGACTGCCAATATATAATCAGCGCCGAGGGCCTTCGCGATTCTTGTCGGGACGCTATTCTTTATGCCGCCGTCGACTAAGAGCCTCCCATCGACACGCACAGGACTGAATATGCCGGGCCAAGAGCAGCTCGCCCGCACTATATCAACGAGCTCGCCCTTTTGGTAGATGACCTCTTCGCCTTTTTCTATGTCTGTTGCGACTACTGCCAAAGGAATTCTACAGTCCTCAAATCTCTTATTGTCAATGAGTTGCCTGATGGCGCCCTCCAGTTTATCTCCCGCCAATAATCCTATTGTGGGAACAACGGGGTCGAGAAGCTTGCTTAGAGTAAACTGATATGCCGTCTCTTCCATCATCTTAAGCGTCACGCCAGCGGCATACGAAGCGCCTATCAACGCGCCTATGCTCGTCCCCACTATCATGTCAATAGGTATCATCTCGCGCTGAAGGACCTTAAGCACACCGATGTGCGCCAGACCCCTCGCGGAGCCGCCGCCCAAAACTAACGTAACCTTCTTCTTCTTTCTGAAAAATGCCACAGCTATCCTAAAATTTTGGTCAAATATTCTACGCTGCGCCTTATGACATCAGGCGTCGCAGGCCTGTGGGTCTCTATTACTTTAATTGTATCGGCCTTTAGATACGGTTTGAGGATGCGAAAGTCAAATGTCCCAAAACCAGGCGCCTGATGGTCATGTATCGACCCGATTATATCATGCAGGTGAATGCCGAGCAAGCGATTAGAAAACCTGTCCAGCGTATCTTTGTGATTTCCAAGGCCAAGCCGTTCGAAGACCTCCGCATGGCCGGTATCATGCCAGTAATATAGGCTGCCATCCGGGAAACGCTTGAAGAGGATCTCTAATTCTTCCGGCAAGGGAATCTCTCTATAGTAATATCTATTCTCTATACCCAAAGCAATCCTTGAGTCTTTAGCGAATGGCACGAGTTCTTCCAAGCTCTTTATGACATTATCAATAGATCGGCCTTTTCGATCCTCCCTTTCTTTTACCATCTTTTCCCGAAATTTGTCGAAAGCGTCTTTTTCGCCTATCAGTGAAGCCAGCTCTCCAATTCTATCCTTGATCTCAATACGTCCGATATGCAACACGACAGCCCTGGCCCCGAGCCGTTTCGCGTAAGATATGGTGTTCTTCGTAACGTCTACGGCGCGTCCGCGCTCCCCGATGTCGTCGGATGCGAGTGAATAGTAATCTGGTGAGGCATGAGCCGGCTCCACCTCTTTAGGCAGAGGACATATATTGTGCAGACTCGAAACCTTTATCTCTTTCGAGTCTACAAGCGATACGATATCCTTTACGATATTTTCGGTCAAAGAAAAATTCAATTCGACAGTGTCAAAGCCGATAGACTTTATCTCTTTTATGATATCGGAACCTTTGGCGTATTTATATGAATTCCAGGAAGTGGATAGGCTGAACATTATTCAGAATGCTTAGGTTTAGGGGTAACGATGACTTGCGCATACAAGTTTAAATTCAAATATTTTCGAGCCACTCTCTTTACATCTTCCTTAGTGACTTTTTTTATTTCCGCCTCGTATTTATAAAGATTATCATAGCCGAGGCCGTAGAGCTCATCCAACGCGCTTGCAAAAGAATAGAATAGGTTTGTCTGCAATTTTAGTCTATGGTTAGTCATCAATTCTTTTTTAGCTAAAATAATTTCCCCATCTGACGGCAATTTCCGGCAAATCTCTCTTATCTCGCCGATGAGCGCCTTCTTAGCGGCTTCTATTTTTTCCTCTGTAGTCGCGATGTAGAATACGAGATAGCCGGTATCAAGCATTAACTTCTGCGCCGCGCCTAATGTATATGCCAAAGATAATTTGTCTCTCAATTTATTAAAGAGCCGTCCTGAATGTCCGGATAATACAGAGCCGAGCACATCGAGGGCGTACCTATCCATATTCTTAATATCAGTCGTCTCAAAGCCCATGAGGATGAGTGACTGCTCCTTCTCCATTTCGAGATCGGTCAAATTAACTTTTTTGATTTTTCCGCCTTTATATTCGGGCATCTCTTGAGTAGCCGCGTTCAAACTTCCAAATAGATCTTTTAGCATAGTCAACACAGACGAATTATCAATGTCGCCCGATACCGCTATCACCATATTCGCGGGAACAAGGTAGGATTTGTAAAACCTCATGAGGTCATCTCGCGTTAAAGATTTGAGCGACTCTTCTTCACCGCCGATCCTAAGGCCATACGGCGAATCCGGAAATAATTGTCTTCTAAGTTCATTGAAGCCTCTTTGAAATATGTCGTCATCATCATTCTTGAGCATGGCCAGCATGCGCGTCTTTGTCTTGTCAATCTCATCTTCTGGAAAAGTCGAATCTGTCAGGATGCCCTGCAAAATACCTAAGGCAGTAACGATATCCGGCTTCAGGACCGTCACATTCAATCCAAAGCCGTTGAAGCCGCTGAAAGCGCTTATATTCCCGCCAAGAGATTCGATATATCCCTTGATCTGGCTCTCATTTTTAGATTGCGTTCCCTTTAAGAGCATCTCGCCGGTAAGGCTCGAGATGCCATTTGTCATCTTATCTTCTATCATGAGGCCGCCGAGAATAGCCACGGTAATGGCTACGGTGGGCGTCTTCGTGTCCTCTCTCAACAAAACCCTTAGCCCGTTCGGAAAGGTCTCCTTTTTAATGATATCTTTTAACGCATCTTCAGATTGTTCTTGAGCCGCAAGGGAAGCGCAGGTTTTGTCTTTTGCCGTCTTTGAAGAACGGGGGGCCAATCTTACTACGGTGAGATTTTTATCTGTCAAATATTTCGTCGCGACATTATTTATGTCCTCTTTCGAAACGCGCTGAACGGCCGTGACATATCGATTGGAGAATTCATGATCGCCGGTCAGTATTTGGCTTAAAGAGATATCGCTGGCAACGGCCTCCTGCGTCTGACGCGCATATAGATAATCGCTCAAAACCATTCGCTTTGCGGCCCGAAGCTCATCATCACCTACAGGCATCTCTTTAATCTTAGCGATCTCTTCGAGAATCGCCTTTTCCGTGCCATCCATTTTTTCTCTATCCGTTAAAGCCAAAATGGTAAATAGCCCCGGCTCCTGAGGCGTATGGTTCCAACACGATATCAAATGCACCAGCGCACGGTTCTTAAAAAGAACGGTATTTAATCTTGAATTATCGCCTCTTCCCAAGATATTCGCCAAAATATCCATCGCGAAGAGATCATAATCGAGTAAACTTGTGGAATGGAATCCCATTGTCAAATAAGAAAGATTGATATCCATCTCCGCTTCCGCGGTTCTCGTCGTCAATTGTGTCGGCTCAAAATCTCCTGATCCAAAAGGGCCGTAGTCCGGAAGCTTAAAATCTTTAAATTCGGCCTCGGCGATGGCAATCGCCTTGGATGCGTCTACGGCGCCAACCATGCTTATAACCATCCTGTTTGGGACGTACATCCTGTTGTAAAACTTGACCACATCTTTCCTCGTTAAACGTTTAAAAGTTTCCTCATATCCGATTGTGGGATATCTGTAAGGATGTTCAAGATAAGCGGTCTCGTTGAGAAGTTTAATGATACGGCTTTCGGGTTCGTCCTCATTTAACTTTATCTCTTTTAATATTACCTCTTTTTCATTTTCCAATTCACGGATATCAAAGACCGAATTCATCATCATGTCTTTTAACAAAGATATTGCCTCGCTCAAATATTCCGATGACACGGATACATGATACTCTGTCAAATCCTTGGATGTGGAGGCGTTTAAAAACCCGCCGTATGACTTTATCTCTTTCTCTATGTCGCCCACCCTTCTTGTCTTCGTGCCCTTGAAGACCATATGCTCGACCAGATGAGATATTCCGGATCCGAGATATTCACCTTCAAGGCGCGACCCCGCCCTTATCTTAAGGTTGAGCGAAACCAAGCCCTTAGGGCCAGAATCCTTCGCCAAAATAATGAGGCCGTTTTCTAAAACCTTCTTAGAAACGGCCTCTTCTGGAAGTTCTATCTTTTCAGCGGCGCTTACCGCGCCGCAGGCAATAGCGTTGAGCAGGAATATTAGAGACGCGCTAACTGCCAGACGTATGCGGAAAAGTTTAGCAATTACCACGCCATCTTTCTCTTGCGGCGCTTGCGCTCGCTTGGTTTCTCGTAATGTTTTCTTGCCTTAAGGGTTCTTAAGATACCCTCAATCTCTATCTTCTTCTTAAATCGCCTGAGCGCCTTCTCAAGCGGTTCGTTCGCTCCGACGTTGATTTTCGGCATTATGTCTCACCCCTTTTCAAATGAGCGTATAATATTATCACGTGCGATGCGCATGCGTCAAGGTTTTAACTTGTTGTGCCTATTCGGCTTGAACTTCAACTTATGCCAAAACTCTTCGCTTTTAATCGGGGCGGCATATGACTTCTTCGCATAATAGTATATGTCGTTGTCGGAGGATACAACCCTCAAATTCCTTCTTTGCCTTTCCGGGATCTCATCAACATATTTCTTAATATACTCGTCCGCGTTTCTGGCGGGCACAACACTAAGCGCTGTATTATTATCATGGTTTAAATCAAGATATTCCCGTGAACTGTCGAATACGACCGTTATGGCGTCTTTATGGGTCTCTTGAAACGTCTTGAGATAAGAAATAAGTTTTTTGGCCGATTCGATGGATTCCTCTTCAATATCGTCGATATCGGATTCGCCGCTTCGTATAAGATTCCATCCATCAATGATTATCGGCACAGCTACCTCTTTCGCAAATATTTTAGTCTTTTTTCGAGCCGGGAGGCGATTTGAATATGCTCCCCAATTCCTCGACAATACCTTTTGTCTCCTCCGTAGTCTTCTTTAGCGCTTCCCGCGTAATTCCGACCCCTTTTTCAGCTATGCCCTCGGCTGACAATAACGTAGTGGAAATGGCGCTTGTCAAACTTCCGAGGTCGAAGTTGGCAAGCCCCGCGATCGCCGTATTTCTAAGGGTCCTTACAACAATTAGACTCACTAATGTCTCCAGACTGCGAACATCCGAATATCTTTCATCGAGATTGAGATAAAATTCGCGAACAAAAGGAGGGCTGCCCTTAGAATAGTCTTTGTAAACGGCTTTGCCTATCCTTAATCTGAGGTCGTCTATTCGCAAATGCCGCGCTGGCGCCGTTTTTTCTTGTTGCGTGTCATCCCTCTTGGATGCCTTCACAACTTTCAGTGCGTGGAGATTCAGTTTGCCTTCAGCGTTTTTTACTACCATGAGTTCGTTGAGATAGATGCGGAGTTTTTTAAGATGCGGGTCGCCGCGCATAATGGAGACCGGATCATAATTAATGTACACTTCAGGCATATCAACCATGACCTTCTCGACGAAGTCAGTGGGATTGAAAATTTTCAATCCTTCTATGTCGATGATATTTCTTGTCAGCCCCACATTCAAACCCTTCATCTTCAATTGAAGACCTGTGACAAATTCCACCCCGTTTTCAACCATCCCCTTAACAATCGCGTCTTTAAAATATGAAAGCGCCAATAGCGCTATGAGAAAAAATATAGCAATTGTAATTATCTTTTTCATCTTATCCCTTTCTCTTTCTACCAAATTTGCCACGCAAATTTGGTGCCTACTTCTGTCGTACGCGTGGTTTTAACTGGAACCCATTAGGGCTACCAAATTTGCCACGCAAATTTGGTGCTTACTTCTGTCGTACGCGTGGTTTTAACCGAGACCCCTTAGGGCGGCTATACAACAGGACAAAAAAGACTACAAGACTAAATAAAGCCAAATTTATAACACTGAAGACTCGCCAAACTGTATCCTTTGAGCAGAACGCAGACGGCGCCATCAATATCAGGCAGACCCATATACCCAATGCCCAGACTACGCTAATATCTTCGGAAGACCGTCGCCTGATAATTCTAAATATGAGCGGAAGATTGAAAAAAGGCAGCACAACTGCCGCAAAAAGAGCGATATTCTCTATCATGTACTTAAGCCCGGCCGATATACTCTCCTGTCCTGGTATCAACTGTGACGATTTCGCCTTCTTCTATGAATAAGGGGACGTTAACTTTTAGCCCAGTCTCAAGGGTTGCCGGCTTCATCACCTTCCCTGATGTGTCGCCTCTTATGCCGGGGTCAGACTCCGTGACCTTCAAGTCGACCGTGACCGGCAATTCTATTGTAACCGGCCGGCGCTCATAATACAGAACCTCGACCTCCAGATTTTCCTTCAGATAATACCTTGCGTCGCCTACCATCTCATCGCCTAATGTTATGGTCTCATACGAAGACATATCCATAAAATGAAAACCAGCAGGGTCGGAATAAAGAAATTGGACATTCTTCGACTCAAGGTCCGCCTTCTCGACGCTATCGTCGGGACTGTAACGCATCTTTATTATCTTTGAACTGAGAACATTCTTGAGAGTTGTTTGATATATGGCCCTCAAGTTTCCCGGAGTTCTATGCTCTATATCAACTACAATACAGAACTCCCCTTTATCCTTTATTATCATTCCCTTTTTTAATTCCGATGCTCTCATTTTATATTCTTCCTCACAATACTTTAACCTTAACCGCCTCTTTCTTCACCTTTTCCTTCTTGGGCATCACGATTTCCAAAACACCGTCTTTATATTTCGCGTTTATGCCTTCGCCTGTTGCTTCGCTCGGAAGTTCAAGGACCCTTTGAAATCTGCTCTGACTCCTCTCCTGTCTTATAACGCCCGGCAATATTTCTTTCTTCATGACTTCGCGTTCCGCCGATATTTTTAATGTCTTATTAGACTCTAACGAGACATTGATTTTATCTTTATCAATCCCCGGCAGATCCGCCCTTACTACAATATCTTTCTCTGTCTCGGAAACATCAACCTTCATATCGGATTCGATTCCACTCACAGATAAATTTTTGTCATCGTTGGGATAGGTAGAGACAATGTCTTTCATGAAGCGATCCATCTCTTTCTTCATACGAATGAGCTTATCACGCGTCGTCTGCCACTCATCATAATCCTCATCCGCAGGCCCGACTTCGGCATAGACAAGAGATGAAATCGTTATCAGGGTTAAGACGATTATTGTGCTTTTCTTCATATCATATCTCCCTGCATACCTACGATAGGATAAACCAAATCGCGAAAAAATTCAAGCCTTTACTCTCTCTTGAATGAAACTATGAGGGTGAAGGACATTTTGGGAACCGTGAGGGTCTTCGGGAAAGCGGGAAATGGCGCCGCTTCACGCATACTCGATGTCGCGACATTAATTAAATCACCATCGTCTGTTGAGGTAGCCCTGTCTATATCAATCGCCGCTAATGAGCCGTCCGCGCTTAAGGTAAAAACCAAATGCACATCGCCTGTTTTATCCCGCGCTTTATAATTCCTCTTAAGTCTATGCCTAACCCTCTCTCGAATTAACTGGTAATAGTTTATGTAATCAGGGGTGGATTTTAATTGAACCTGCCGCTTTGAGGCCTTGGTGATATCGACCTTTGCCATTTTTTCTTCTCTTACTGCTTCATCGCGGCTGGTATTATCAGATGGCCTTATATCAATTGCCTTTTTTACTTCAACTTTAGGGGTTTCATGTGATTTCAACTCTTCGGCTTTTGCTTTCTCAACCTTTATCGGCTCTTTTATTACGACATAATCAATGACTATCGGCTTTTGAGACTCATGACGCTGTTTGATCAATCGCGCATTATAAAAGGGCGCTGCCGCCATCGAGTGAATCAGTATTGAAACTGCAACTGCATTTTTTATCGTCATCTTTAGTAAATATTTTATTTATCTTTGATAACTTTCTCGAGGGCTTGTTCTATTTTAACGTAATCTTTCCTGAAGGATTTCTTCTCTCTTTGTTTGGCTATCCGAGCCAATTCGTAATCCTCGATTTGGTCAAGAAGTTTCTGCTTTATTGGAAGATTGTCTTTTCTCATTTCCCATGTAGTGTTACTTTTTCTATATTAATATACATCAGATCGCCTTTAGCATGCTTTGAATGGGTATCTATATGGATACTTTTTTTGAACGGCGGCCCATCTACAACCAACGTATGATACTCTCCTTCCTCTCCGCAAATGTCAAGTCCAGTTTCAGCATTTATTACCCGCAGTCTTTCCAACGAACTTCTATTGAGTTCCATTCCAAGCCAATCTATTGTAAGATGGGGTTTCTTCACACAGGAAAATATCACCCTAAAGTTGTATGCGAGAAGGCGGTTGAGAAGATGGATCCTGTCACATCCCCACAATGGTGTCAGAACATCGACGCCAGAATATTCACTACATTCTCTTATCCAATTGGGGTAGCCGTCAACCTCCGCGATATCGCCAGTAATCAAAGTCCCTATTCCATGTTTTTCCTTCAGATAAAGTATAGCATTTTCATAACTTTTTTTGAACGGTTCATCGATCTCCAGCATATAATGTGGGAGCGACATGGCTTCTGCCTGGTACTTCATAACCTTGAGTGGATGGGCAAGAAATTCTGAGTCACGATGAATGAAAGTAACTAGACTTTCGATCTTGAAACCAGCTAATTTGGCTTTATAAAAAGCTAAAGAAGAATCCTTGCCGCCGGTCCATAATATGGCCGCGTTACCAACCCTTTTATCCATAACTTATTTGTATCTTCTTCGCGATAGATTTTTAGAATTTCGCCTTTACGCCGGCGTACGCGGAGAAAGGCGCCGTGCCATAACCAACGAGTTCTTCATAATGTTGATTAAATAGGTTGTTAAATTTGGCGTATAGCGAAAAATTTTTCGTTACATCGTAAGTTGTTACGAAATCAACTACTGTATATTCTTTTATCTTATAGCCCCCTGAGTCCGCCATAGGCCCATTATACCTTAACCTAGCGTCGAAACTCAATTTCTCTATTGGCTGCCAAAAACATTCTACAAATAACTTCTTTTCTGGCCTCCTCAAAAGGTCCGTATCATTCTGCAGGTTCTTCGTCTTTTGATATGTAAAACCTCCCTGCACTGTAATCCTTGAAAAGGGTTTAATCTTTGTGGATATCTCGATACCGTGCACTCTGGCCTTTCCCATATTGGCATATTGGTCGGTCACCCATGTATCGGGATGATAGACCGCGTCTATCAAATCTTTATATACCGTGTGAAAATATGTAGTAGCGACAGTTACCTTCTCTCCAAACAAATATTGATCGATGCCATATTCATAAGAAATACTCTTCTCTGGCCTCAGGTCCGAATTGCCTCCTCCGATAGAATATGAGGCAATCGCGGGCGAAAATAATTGATAGAGAGCCGGCGCCTTGAATCCACTCGCTATTAAACCTCTTATCTTCGTACCCGTCACAAATAGATACGAGCCGTCCAACCTATACGTCTCAAAAGTGCCTGACCGAGAATGGTGACTGATTCTGACGCCCTGTGTAGAGGCGAGACGGTCGGAGAGGTTGAACCTATTCTCTAAATAGAGGCCGGCTTCTCTCGAAAAGACTTTCGACTGGTCAGTTACACCAAAGGAGTCCTCATAGTAAAAATCTCCTATCTCTTCTATATAGTCATATCCGATTATGATGTCATCAATATCCATTATATTTACGTTATTGTTATAATCGAATTTGAAATACTTGCCGGTATATTTGTCGCTTAGGTAATCGCTTGCGGGCGGGTCATCGTCGAAATCCTGCCTTATCACTTCCATCCGGCCCAAATGAATATTCTGCCTCCACCACTCGAATAGTTTAAACGAGAGATATGTTGTCATGAATGACTCTCTATAGCGCCCCACAGTGTTATCATCGTCTTTTCTCGTAAAACCATTATCGTATTCGAATCGGGCACTTGTATATCTCAAGGTACCGCCTGCCGTAAATTTATCGGCTATGTCGTAATCCACACGGCTCGCTACCGCTGTCCGTTCGTAGGGATCGGCCTCTTGGTTATCATTCTTCGCCTGAGCCTGAGATATTCCTCTAGTATCAAGCCGCGAGGCGGCAATGGAATAATGAAAACCCTTTGTACTTGCTCCGGCCTCAAAATTTTCCTTATGTGTATAAAATGAGCCCGCCTCGTATGAGGCATTCACGTATGGCGCTTCCGGCTTTTTTGAAATTATATTAACTACCCCGGCCATGGCATCGGAGCCGTAAAGCGCGGATTGAGGTCCTCGCAATGTCTCTATCCTATCGACATTATCCAATGTGAGATGTGCTAGGTTATATGCGCCATTCGGAGAAATGGGATCGTACGCCTTTACGCCGTCTATCATTATGAGCGTGTGATTCGAATTTCCGCCTCTTGTGAATATAGAGGTGACGCCTTGAAACGCGCCGGATTGAACGATGTCTACTCCGACCTCTTCCCTCAAGGCATCTTTCGTTGTATCAATCTTTTTTCTTTCAAAGTCTTTTGCGTCAACAACGGATATCGAACTGGAACTGGAGCCCAATCTCTCTTCTATACGCGACGGCGTAACGATTATCCTCTCCAATTCTGTTATAGGCCCTAGAATAGTATCAAGCGGCGAAATCGCCGTCTGTAACAATTTTTTCAATATGCTTGGTCTCTCTTCATCGGCCTTCGCGGTTGAAACAGCATTTATAAGAAAAAAAATTACCATCACTAACAGTAATCTCTTCATTTCCTTCTCCTCTTTTATGATAACAAAAACCCCGCACCAAAAATGATGCGGGGCCAGTTCCCTGATTTTACTAAACCCGTATATACCGATGTTCTCGCGACATCAGACCCAAAAGTATTGACTTTTTAGTTTTTACTTTTGAGTTTATTATATAGGTAGGTCTTCTGACTATCGCGCCTTCTTGACTGCCTTCCCATCCAAATAATTAGGACAGTGGCTTGAGTGCCAAAAAGTTTTCCCATATCAAATTATTCTGTGAAAATTTGATATGGACGTGATTACAGCGGCGGGACCGTTTCCGTTTACACGGAATTCCCTATTAAGCCCTTTCAGGCGCCTATATAGTTCTAATATATCAAAGACGGCTAAATTATACCGGCGGAACATAATTGTGTCAAGATAATTTATCTGGCGTAAAATATTTTGTTTCGATTGATGTTTTTGGGCACAAAATATTTTACACTCGCCTAGTACTCTATACCTCGGCGGGCAGGGATGCCCTTCTTATAAGGATGCTTTATCTCTCTCATTTCAGTGACAAGATCGGCGCACTCGAGGATACAAGACGGGCAATATCGCCCTGTGAGAACAATCTCAACGTCTTTGGGCTTACGGCTGATAATATCGATGACTTTTTCACATTCAATCAACCCTAATTTTAGCGCGACGTTTACTTCATCAAGGATGACAAGGTCATATTTTCCCGACATTATAATTTGCTCGGCTCTCAGCAGGCCGCTTTGCGCACAAATTTTGTCCAGCATCGTAGGCTTGCCTTTTATGAAACAACCCCTCCCGCACTGCTCGGCTTTAATATTCTTTATCTTGCTTAGAGCCTTTAGTTCACTATATATTCTTCCCTTTATGAACTGCTGTATGTATACCTTATATCCCGCCCCGGCGGCTCTTATCGCTAGCCCTATCGCGGCTGTAGTTTTCCCCTTCCCGTTGCCAGTATAAACCTGCACCAATCTTTTTTTCGATTTATATGTCATCGGTTTACCCTGGGCAAAATATGGAATATGCGCCTTTGCCAAAGAGGCAGACAGATAAGACGATTATGCCCGCAATGATTACACCGCAAAATATCGCGGGCAACGCGTATCTGAATTTAATCTTAAATAGACTCGCCGCGATGCAGCCGCTCCAGGCCCCGGTCATGGGAAGCGGCACCGCTACGAATAACATCAGCCCGAGGGCTTCATACTTTTGAATCAAGTCGGCCTTCGCCTTAGTCCTCTCGAACAGCCAATCAAAAAACTTCTTCCATAATTTAAATCGCCTAAGCCGCATCGATAGAGGTTCCAGTAGAAAAAGCGTTGGAACAATCGGAAGAGAATTGCCGAGTATGGACAGGAAAAAGCCCTTGACCGGAGTAAGTCCCATCATCAAAGCCGCCGGTATGGAGCCCCTCAATTCAGATATGGGTAGAGCCGCCAATATAATTGTGATCCATTCTTTTGACAATCCCTGGAATAAATTTCCGATCGCTTCAGTCATTTTCCGGCCAGCCTTCTTTTCCAACCAGTGGCACGAATGTACAGCCACAGACTTCGTTTGTTTCTAGCTCCTCGCCATTTTTCTCAACAACC
>MHFL01000050.1:30119-34286 GCA_001804165.1 Omnitrophica bacterium RIFCSPLOWO2_01_FULL_45_10
GGAGATCCAGCCGTCACTATTATGCCGTCAAAAGGCGCGTATTCTTCCCAACCCAAAGTGCCGTCGCCAACCTTTATCCTGCAATTTTCGTAACCCAGTTTTCCCAAAATCTGCGTGGCCCTTTCCGCAAGAATCTGGAATCGCTCAACCGAATAGACCTCCTTCGCTATATGGGCCAGGATAGCAGTCTGATAGCCGCTACCGGTCCCTATCTCAAGCACCTTCTCATCGCTTTTCATCTTCAGACATTGGGTCATTAACGCGACCATGTAGGGCTGCGAGATCGTCTGGTGGCTCCCAATAGGAAGAGGGTAGTCGTTGTATGAGCTCTCCTGTAATTCTTCACCGACAAACTCGTGCCGCGGGACTTTTCTGAATGCATCGATAACCAATTCATCAGAGATGCCCCGCGGAATAAGCTGCCGCTCAACCATTTCCATTCTCATCCCGTCAAAGTTTAATAACTTCATCGTTCAAAAAGAAATTTGAGCATGAAGCGAACAAATCTAATGGTGTCAAGAAACGGATTGATCCTCGATTTCTCATTTTGATAAACGGTCTTTATCGGGACGCTCCCTATCTTAAATCCTCCGCGCGCCGCTTTAAGTATGAGTTCGGATTCGATCTCATAATTAGACGATTCAAGCTCTATCTTCTCTAAAACTTCTTTCTTGATCAGTCTAAATCCGCATTGGCTGTCCAAAATCCGCTGGCCTGACAAAAAGGATATGATACCTGACATCCACTTGTTGGTTACGGTCCTGATATAAGGCATTGAGGATGTGTCGTTCATTCTGTTTCCTATCACCATGTCCGCGCCGGTCTGATTTGCCTCTTCTACAAAATTATTTATATCGGACGGGTCGTGCTGGTTATCTCCGTCCATCACTAACACAGCGTCATAATTTTTCTTTAGCACATGCCTGAACCCTTCAATCAGCGACGCGCCTTTACCCTTATTCTCCCTGTGTTTCAACACCACGGCCTTCTCGGACTCCGCTATCTTTGCGGTATCGTCAATAGAGCCGTCATCCACAACGTAGACCACCAGTCCGCGTCCTTTAAGGTGCCTTATAATGCGGCCTATTGTCTTTGATTCATTATATGATGGTATCAGGACGCAAAGATTCTTTATCACCGCCGCTCCAAAATTCTTTAAACATGAACCATTGAGTGGGATATTGTTTTATATACGATTCTATGATGCCAATGTAGGCCTTTGTCAGGGCCTGTATCCCCGCCTCCTCGTCGCCGGTCTTAGATTCGAGTATCTCAGCAGGCTCTATAGGGGGATCGAAAATAAACCTGAAAGCCTCATCCGGTTTTCTTATCATGAAGGTCGGGACGATGATAGAGCCAAGTCTATAACTGAATACAGCCGGACCCTTCGGTATGATTGCCGGCTTACCAAACATAAGGGTTTTTATTCCGGTCTTTGAGAAGTCCCTGTCACCCAATAGGCCCAAGAGTCCATTTTCCCCAAGAACCTTATAGCATGATCGAAGCGCTATGCCTATCTCTATGGGCTTCACATTGCCGAGCACCCTCTGCCGGGTGAAGAATGCGTTTATCTTCTTATTCTGATGTGTGAGAACGACCACGCTTATATTGTAACCCAATATCCCGAGGACGACCGCGCCCAATTCCCAATTAGCGATATGGGCAGACAATAATATGACCCCTTTTCCCTTCGACATGGCGGATTTTAAATTTTCCAGACCTTCTATTCCAATGAATCTTTTTACATAATTACTGTCTATTTTGGACGATCTGAAGAAATCGGCGAGGTATTTCGCGAAATTGCGAAAGACATCCCTTCCCATCTTATTCAACTCTACGGCGCTTAATCTACCGCCAGTGATTACCTTTAGATTTTCCAGCACTGCCCTTTTGTCTTTTACGGTCCAACAGTAATAGATATCGGCGATTGACCGAGCCAATATATAAGATACTTTCAGAGGCAAGGCTTGAACCAAAAAATATCCTATCCTGTAAAGCAAATATAATATCATATGTGCGCGAGCTCAAGCGCCAAGCGCGCTATTTTGAGCGAACTCTCCGGCTTCGAAATTGAACGCGCCTTCATGGCCATTTGAGTCAACTTATTCTTATTGTATAACAGTTCCTCTAATAATATAACAACCTCTTCCGGGGTCTCGGCCTTCACCGCTACGCCCTCTTTCAGAAGATATTTGGTATTCATTGCCTCTTGTCCCGGAAGCGGATTGACAATGAGCATGGGAAGCCCCTTCGCGAGCGCTTCAGCGGTAGTTATGCCTCCCGGCTTCGTGACTATCACCGTAGAGATATGCATCAGTTCTTCGATATTGCCGGCATATGAAAATAAAACAACCCTTTTTCTGAAACGCTTTTTCCTTCGAGCCAGATAATCATAGAGACGCTTATTCGTTCCGGCGATTATAATCATCTGAATATTCATATCTGACTTATCCAATAGGTTCGCCATCATCTTTATTGGCCCTAGCCCCTGCGTTCCGCCCATAATTAATGCGCACGGCACATCCTCCTCAAGAGACAATTTCCTGAAGATCGCTGAGCCCTCGAATGTGGAGTTGAACTTCTCATCTATCGGTATGCCGAATGGGAATATCCTGGCCGGGTCAACGCCGTTTTCAATCAACTTCTTTCCTGTCTCATCGGCCGGCACTATATATCCTTCAACGTTATTATACATCCAGTAAGAATGCGGAGCGTAATCAGTCAGCACGCCGACTATTCTAAAATTGCTCGAGAATGTCTTTTTGTAATCCGCTACCATGCCGCATGGAAATGCCTGCGTGCATATGATGCAGTCCGGTTTGAAATTGTCAAGCAACGTTTTAAGCTTTTCGGTATTAAAATTATGGATCATCTCCCGCAACTTCTGCGTGCTCTTCACGACCTTCGGGTTATCATAAAGATAGTCCCATAGCTCCGGCGTGCGCCGGACGACGCCCAGGTAAGTCTTGTTTATGATTCGCTCCAGGATAGGATTTGTGTAATGGAATGAATTTATATTCTCGGTCTCGACCTTGGGATCTAAACTATGGAGGGCCTTCTCTAAAGCCAGGCTCGCCGAATGGTGGCCTGAATATTCAGATATGTAGAGAAGGAGCACTCGCCTCGGATGCATGATCATTGTACTTTTGCAAGAACCTGGCCTACCTTGACCTCGGTGCCCTCAGCGGCGAGTATCTCTTTGAGCGTGCCTGACGCGGGCGATGGAAGTTTGAATGTAGCCTTGTCAGTGACGAGTTCAACGAGGTCCTCGCCCTCTTTTACGTCGTCACCTTCAGAACGGAACCAATATGTGACATGCGCCTTATCAACGCCTTCGGCCAGGGACGGCAGGATTACATCATACATATAATGCCTCCTTTATTGTATCCATAGTTCGTAATACGTAATGCGTAATATGTAATACGTAATTTTTTAAATTTAGATTACATATTACGTATTACGGACTTATAAATCTCTTCACCAAAGTAAGAACTTCGAACAAATGGCCCGGAAGCGACAAACTTGAATCCCATATCAGAACCTATCTTTTTATAAAGATCGAATTCTTCGGGTAAAACAATTCTGTCAACCGGCAAATTTTTTGGCCCGGGCCTTAAGTATTGACCTATCGTGAGGATATCGCAATCCGCCCTTTCTAAGTCCTCCATAGTTTCGACGATCTCTTCTTTGCGTTCTCCGAGGCCGGCCAATATGGCGGATTTCGTGAGCATGCGGCTATTTTCAGTCTTTGCCAATCTAAGTAAGTCTAATGATCTCTCATATCCGGAGGTCTTTCTGATGATTGGATAAAGCCTTCTCACAGTCTCTATATTGTGTCCGAAGACATCCGGATTCGCTTTCGCTACCTGAACCGTTGAATCTTTTTGTCCCCCGAAGTCTGGCACCAGAACTTCGACCCTCGCATCCTGCAGGCAATTCCTGACTGATTCTATGATATTCACGAATTGACTTGAGCCGCCGTCGGCCAAATCATCTCTAGTAACCGAGGTCACAATCAGATATTTGAGGGCGAGCCGTTTAGCTATTTCGACTATTCTTTCTGGCTCATCGATGTCGGGAGCTTCGGCAATTGACTTATCAACGGAACAAAAACCGCATCCCCTCGTACACGACCTGCCAAGCATAAGAAACGTGGCCCTGCAATGA
>MHFL01000050.1:34305-35378 GCA_001804165.1 Omnitrophica bacterium RIFCSPLOWO2_01_FULL_45_10
TCGGGCAGAGACTCTCCTCGCATACCGTATTTTGTGAGAACTCTTTTAAAAGTCCCTTCACCCTGTAAAAGTTAGCGTTTATGACGAGTCTTTTTTTAAGCCAGGGCGGCTGAGACTTGAGCTGCAAAGATTCCTCCGATGTCAGATTTCACAAATTTTCTACTATGCCATGAGGTAAATACCTCTTCAAAACATGACACTATTCTATTTTTTACCATATCCATGGCAATCTCTTTGCCGAGAATGCGTTTAAGCGAAGTAACCTCTACATCCTTAAGTCCGCAAGGTTGGCACATGGAAAAAAATGATAAATCCGTATTTATGTTTATGCTCGCGCCATGGTAAGTCACCCATCCGCTTGCGGAAACACCTATAAAACCGATTTTCTTTGAGCCAAACCATACGCCGGTCGCGCCAACCATCCTATTCGCTGAAACGCCATAATCACTCAACAGATTTATGACCAAATCTTCAAGATCTCTGAGATATCCGTGAAGGTCTCGATTTCTATTTCTCAAGTCGATTATGGGATATAGGACTACTTGTCCCGGCCCGTGAAAAGTTATGTCGCCTCCCCTATCGGTGAATATCAAAGAAGCGCGATGTTTCTTTAAGTCGGCGGGTTCTACGAGAAGATTCTCTATTTTGCCGGTTCTTCCTATGGTGAAGACATTCCTGTGCTCGGCCAATATGAGCGAATCGTCAATCTCACCTAGCCGCCGTCTTCGGACAAGTTCCTTCTGTATGCTCAAACATTTTTCGAAATCTATCACCCCAAAGTCAAGTATCATAAACTGTGTATTCCGGTTCCGCTGAAGATATGCGCCGCCTCCTGATATATCTCAGAGAGCGTCGGATGCCCATGCACTACATATGCCCAATCTTTTATATTAACGCCTTTCGTCTTCGCAAGAACGGCCTCACCTATGAGATCGCATGCGCCTTCCCCGAATATCTCAACGCCTACCAGGGTGCCATCTGACCTGCCAATTATCTTAATGAACCCTTCAGTCTTTCCTAAAACACACGCTTTGCCCGAGGCGAGATATGGAAATTTCGATATCTTTATATCA
>MHFL01000050.1:35406-37117 GCA_001804165.1 Omnitrophica bacterium RIFCSPLOWO2_01_FULL_45_10
CCAGGATATTGTCGCAGGCCAGAATGCCGTCATAGGATGCCTTGTGAGCCAATTGAGGACCTGCTACACAGTCACCTATGGCATATACGCCTTTAATGCTTGATCGCAGGCTTTCGTCAACACATATCTTGAGTTTCTCTCTTCGTATGCCCGCTTCATCGAGGCCCAGATTCTCTGTATCCGCGATTCTCCCGACCGAAACCAAAATTTTTTCTGCCTCAACTTCTTTACCATTCGAGATCTTGGCCCTCATCACACCGTCCTTTACTATTGCCTCAACTTTAGAGGACGTCATGACTTCAATGCCTCTTTTTTTGAATATGCCTTCGAGCCGCTTAGAAGTTTCCCGTGATTGTCCCGGAAGCAGCCTATCCATGAGTTCGACTATGCCCACCTTGACGCCTATGGCATTAAAGAGGGAGGCAAATTCGCACCCTATGACGCCTCCGCCGATTATCAAGAGGCTCTTAGGCGTATCCTGTATATTTAGTATGCCGTCGCTCGAAAGCACATTTAACTCGTCAATCTTTAATCGAGGTAGCGCGGCAACTTTAGAGCCTGCGGCTATTATAATAAATTTTGCTCTTACTTCTATGCCGCCTGCATCGACAGTGCCCGGTCCTTTTATAACCGCATTTGTCTTTATGAGTTCTATCTTATTTGCTCTGAATAGAATTTCAATGCCGGCCCTGAGCCTTGATACGACCTCGTCCTTTCTGGCCATTACTTTTTGTAAATTCAATTTTGGCTCTTGGACTTCAATGCCATAGGAGCGTGATTGCTTAATCTCGGAAAGAACAGCGGTTGATTTCAAAATTGTCTTTGCGGGAATGCACCCTCTATTAAGGCACGTTCCTCCGATGAGATCCTTCTCGATCACACAAACGCTCAAGTTATGGCGCGACGCATATAGCGCCGCGACATAACCGCCTGGGCCGGATCCGATTATGGCAAGGTCGTAGTTCTTCATAGTCAGACAATTCCTCAATATGAATTACGAATATTGAAATTAGTTTTTGGCCTATATTTTAAATCGCTAAAGGCGCTATTGAATCTTTTATTGCCCGGGCGGATTTCGCAAGGGCATTTTTTTCTTCTTCAGATAGTTTTAACTCGACGATCTCCTCGATCCCGGATCTCCCGAGTTTACAGGGAACGCCTATCGCAATATCTTTTAGGCCATATTCCCCATCAAGGTATGCCGACACTGTCAAGGTCTCCTTTGTATCCTTTATGACTGCCCGGAGCATCTTGAATATGGCGGCGCTCGGAGAGAAATAGGCGCTCCCGGTTCCCAGATGCGATACGATCTCGGCGCCTCGAGCGCGAGTCTTACCAACTAACTCATCAATCCTGCTCTTTGGGAGCAAGCTTAAAATGGGCTTGCCATTTACGGAAGTATTTGAGAGTATGGGAACCATTGTGTCGCCGTGACTGCCAAGGATAAAGGTTTGAACCGAAGCCCGCGGGACATTCAGTCCATTGGCTATTATGCTTTTAAAACGAGAGCCGTCCAATTCGCCTGCCATGCCAAAGACTTTATACCTCTTAAAAGCCGTCGTTTTGTATGCGAGATATGTCATCGCGTCGAGCGGATTTGTAACAACTATTACGATAGAGTCAGGCGCCTTGGCTTTTATATGGCCCGATACCGCCTTGACAACCTCGCAGTTCTTGGAGGACAATTCATCGCGGCTCATTCCGGGCTTTC
>MHFL01000050.1:37178-45408 GCA_001804165.1 Omnitrophica bacterium RIFCSPLOWO2_01_FULL_45_10
CAAGATTCCTGAAGATGTCGACAAGGACGACATCCGCTAAATCGCTTTCGACTATTCTCATCGCGAGCGTCGAACCTACCTGCCCCGCGCCAATTATAGAGACCTTCATATTTTTAATTACTGATTACTTTTTTTATTATGGCGTCCGCCATCTCTTTTGTCCCGACTGCGGTTGGATCGCCTCTATTCTCCTTAAGATCGTATGTCACAAATCTCCCTTCTTCTATAACGGACGAGACAGCCCCCTCTAATTTATCGGCATGGTTGGTTTCCCCAAGAAACTTCAGCATCATTACGCTCGATAGGATGATGGCGGCAGGATTCACCTTGTTCATCCCTTTATACTTCGGGGCGCTTCCGTGCGTAGGTTCAAAGAGCGCTATCCCCTCACCTATGTTGGCTCCGGGCGCTACCCCTAATCCGCCTACGAGGCCTGCGGCCAAATCTGAAATTATATCTCCGTAAAGGTTGGGCGTAAGAAGAACGTCGTATTCCTCGGGCCGCTGGACTAACTGCATGCACATATTATCGACTATCCTGTCCTCAAACTCTATCCTCCCCTCATAGTCCCGAGCCACCTCTCGAGCGGTATCCAGGAATAGCCCGTCTGTAAACTTCATTATATTGGCCTTGTGAACAACGGTAACTTTTCTTCTCTTATTTTTCAACGCATATTCGAACGCAAATTTAGCAATCCTTCGCGAACCTTCCCGAGAGATTGGTTTTATGCTGATACTAGAGCCGGGGCTTATTGACCTTCCGCTATACCGCTCCAGGAGCGGTATAAGGTCTTTCGACTCTTCCGAATCACCGGTGAATTCTATGCCGGCGTAAAGGTCCTCAGTATTTTCCCTGATTATTACAAGGTCGACATTTTCGTATTTTGACCGCACACCCTTATAACTCTTGCAAGGCCTTACGCAGGCATAGAGGTCCAGTTTCTTTCTAAGTTCAACATTGACGCTTCTGAATCCCTTGCCTATAGGCGTCGTTATAGGCCCCTTTAGCGCAACCCTGTTTTTTTTAATTTTGTCAAGCGCGGCCTCAGGCAAAGGGTTATTGAACCTCTGAATCGCAGACTCACCCAGCTCCACTACGTCCCATGTAATGTCGAGGTCTAACGCATCAACGCATCTTTGAGCGGCATCGGCCAACTCAGGTCCGGTTCCATCTCCCCGTATGAGCGTTATTCTATATTTACTCATTTAATCTCGCCTCCGAAACCCCCATGCTTTTTAAAATATCCTATTACGCCGCCATCCTCCAAGAAGGTTCTCATCAGATACGGAAGAGGCGCAATGTCAAGAACGAGGCCCTTGGAGATATCTTTAAGTTTCGCCTTGTCTATATTCAGTTCGAGTTCATCGCCGTCATCTATAAAATCCGTATTACATTCTACCAGCATCAGGCCTATGTTGAACGAATTTCTGTAAAATATGCGGGCGAAATTCTTTGCCGCTATGGCATAGAATCCGGCCTGTTTTAACGCGAGCGGCGCCTGCTCTCTGGAAGAACCGCAGCCGAAATTCTCGCCCGCCACCAATATGTCGCCCTTGTGAACCCTGGACGCGAATGTCGGATCGATGTCCTCGAATATGTGTATCGACAGTTCTTTCGGATCCTGGATGGCAAATTTGAATCTGCCGGATATCACGTAATCCGTATTTATATTGTCTTTTAATTTTAACCTTCTGGCAAAATGCTTCATTAGTCTACAGCCTTCTTTTATATTCCCTCGGATCGGCTATCAAGCCTTTGAGCGCTGATGCGGCTACTGTCGCGGGGCTGGCAAGATATATGAATGAATTGGGATTCCCCATCCTGCCCTTGAAATTTCTGTTCGCAGTCGAAATCGCAACCTCATTATCTGCCAGGACGCCGTTATGCGTTCCCACGCAGGGCCCGCAGCCAGGACCCACGACGCACGCCCCGGCTTCGATAAATGTCTCCATGAATCCCTTTTTGAGCGCTTCAATGTATATTTCCCGCGAGGCAGGAGCTACCACGAATTTAACATCCGGATGGACTCTCTTTCCTCTTATAATCTTGGCCGCAATCTCCATGTCCTCCAAACGTCCGTTCGTGCAGGTTCCCAGATAAGCCTGGTCTATTTTTAAGCCGCTGATCTCTTCTATATCTGCAACATTGTCGACCGCATGGGGCTTGGCCACTTTAGGGGAAAGATTGGAGACGTCATATTCCTTAACGGCTGTATATTTGGCGCCTGGATCCGCGGATACGGGTCGCGGTTCTTTCTTTGAGCGCCGAGACACCCATTTCAGAACTTTCTTATCCGCTTCCATTATGCCGGCTTTCGCGCCCATCTCGACCGCCATATTGCTTATCGTAAAGCGCGCGTCCACGCTTAAAGACGATATACTTGAGCCGTAAAATTCTATTGCCTTGTAAGTAGCGCCGTTTGCCCCGATATCTTTTATTACATGCAGTATGATATCTTTGGAGTATACGCCTTTAGGAAGAGAACCATTTATCAAGACCTTGATGGTCTCCGGCACCCGAAACCAATTCCTGCCGCTCGCGACAGTTATCGCCAAGTCTGTGGAGCCTACACCCGTTGAAAAAATGTTGAGCGCGCCGTAAGTGCACGTATGCGAATCGGCTCCGATCACCAGGTCTCCGCATGTGATGTGGCCCATTTGAGGAACGAGTTGGTGACATACCCCGCACCCGATATCGTAGAGCCCTATGTCGAAGGTTTTGGCGAAATGCCTCATCTTTTTGTGAACTTCAGACACTCCGATGCTGGGGCTGGGCGCGCTATGATCGATGAAAAGGAAGAATTTCGATTTGTCAAAAACTTCCTTAACACCAAGGTCCTTGAATCTATCTATGATAAGGCCGCTTGTGCCGTCCTGTCCAAAACAGAAATCCACTTCGCATAGCCCTATATCGACCGCATACAGATCTTTTCCGGCATGTTGTGATAAAATTTTTTCTGAAATCGTTTTACCCATTTTTTACGGCCCAATCTCTCAACCTGTCGAGACCTTTATTTATAAAGTCTACGCTTGCGGCAAAACTGAGACGTATGTAAAATTTTGCCCCGAATGGAGTCCCCGGTATCACAGCAACTTTCGCCTCATCTAAAATCCTGTTTGCAAGGATGCTTGAGTCCATCTTGAAGCGTGATATGTCGCAGAAAAGATAGAATGCGCCCTCAGGCTTTATGAACGAAATATTTTTAATCTCATTCATCCTATTTATTAAAAGTTCGCGGCGCTTTTCAAACTCTTTCCTCATATCCTCGACACACTTTTGGTCGCCTTCGAGCGCCGCATAAGCGGCCTTCTGGCCTATGGATGAGGCATTCGATGTGGCATGACTCTGAAGATTCGCTACAGAGCGCATTATTTCATTCGGCCCTGCCGCGTAGCCGATCCTCCACCCCGTCATTGCATAACTCTTCGAGACGCCGTTTACAGTAATTGTCCTTTCGTAAACGTCTTTGGCTAACGACGCTATCGAGATATGAGGACGATTGCCATATATGAATTTTTCGTATATTTCGTCGCTTATAATGAAAAAATTGTGTTTAACGGCAAGTCTTGCGACTTTAATTAGTTCTTCCCTCCCATATATAGAACCTGTGGGAT
Source organism: Omnitrophica bacterium RIFCSPLOWO2_01_FULL_45_10 (assembly GCA_001804165.1). GTDB lineage: Bacteria > Omnitrophota > Gorgyraeia > 2-01-FULL-45-10 > 2-01-FULL-45-10 > 2-01-FULL-45-10-A. The sequence continues at coordinate 40,793 of MHFL01000050.1, forward strand.
TGGAGGGGCTGTTCAAGATAAGGGCTTTTGTCTTCTTCGTGATCTTCTTCACCAAGTCTTTCTCTGTCATAACAAAGTTATTCTCGGGTCGAGCCTCGATAAAGATGGGTTTGGCTTGAGCCAACTTTACCATTTCAGGATAACTCAGCCAATATGGAGAAGGTATTATAACCTCGTCGCCCCTATCGCATAGAACCTGGATCGTATTGTATAATGAGTGTTTTGCGCCGGAGGATACGACTATCTGTTGGGGCGAGTATAATAACGCGTTATCTTTCTTGAACTTGCGGCATATCGCCTCCCTCAATTCCTGCGTGCCGCTTGAAGGCGTATATTTGGTAAATCCTTGCATTATCGCATCAATTGCGGCCTTTTTTATGTGCTGAGGCGTATCGAAATCCGGCTCGCCCGCGCCGAAATTCACTACGTCGATGCCGTCCTTGACCATCTTTTTTGCCCTAGACGTAATGTCTAGCGTTACTGATTCCTCGACATCCAAGACTCTTCGCGCTAATTTCATATGCCTCCAGATATTGATATAAACGTCTTTATTATAATATATCTATTATAAATCTCAAGCAAAAAGATGACGGTCGTAAAATATTTTGTGCTGTGTAGGTGTAGGGCAGGCTTAAGCCTGCCCTACGATTTAGACAACATTCGTATATAAAGATAGAAACCTAAACCTAAGTTATTTTCCCTGTAAGCTATTTAGCATACTTGTGCGAACATAACTTAGGTTTAGGTATAGAAGACACAGAACGCCACAAAAAAGCCCTTTAACAGTTGAGTTAAAGGGCATGGGAATCGATGCGTTGTTGACAAACGTATCACATATCCGTTTTGCGTCGGAAGAAGCCGCGTAAATTCTTCAAGAATCCTTTCTTATCCTGCATCCTTTTGTCTTCAGACTTCGCCTTTTCACTCCTTTTCTCTTCTTCAAGCGTTGGTTTTGTCCTTGGGATAATCTTTGCCCTCGGCTCTTCTTTCTTCTTCCCTTCCTTTAGCGGCTTGGGCTGTTCGCCTTCCGGCCTCTCCTCGCGGCCTGTCTCAAGCCCCTTCCGTGCCGGGGTCTTCGCCGTTTCTTTCTTCTTCTTTTTGGGAAATTTTTCAACAATCTTCTTCTCGGTCAGTTCCAAGATTGCCATCGATGCGCCATCACCCCTCCTGAAATTGAGCGGGATAATCCTTGTGTAACCGCTCTTTCGCTCTTTGAATAGCGGAGCGATTTCCTTAAATAATTTAGCGATCATATCCCTGTCCGGGAGAATGGAGTAAATCCGTCTTCTCGAGTAAACTGAGTCCGTCTTCGCCATGCTTAGAACACGTTCTGCGAGCCGCCGCGTCTCCTTCGCCCGCGCAAGCGTTAGAGTGATCCTCTGATGCCTTAAAAGATTGCGCACGGTATTTCTCAACATGGCCTTCCTGTGAGAAGTCTTCATGCTGAGTTTCCTCAGGCGTTTTCTATGCCTCATCTTTCCTCACTTATTATTATAGACGTTCTTATTCCTTATTAGACTTCTCTTCCTGCGTTTTCATTCCAAGGGACAGCCCCATATCTATCAGGATCTTATTGATTTCTGCCAGTGATTTCTTGCCAAAATTTCTGTATTTGAGCATCTCGAGTTCGGTCTTCTTAACGAGGTCGCCTATAGTCTTTATCCTGGCCTCGCGGAGGCAGTTTGAGCTCCTGACGGAAAGTTCCAATTCTGAAATCGGCATCTTTAATTTTTCCTTGAAAAGCCTGTCCGCTTCTGTTTCCTCTTCGGCCTCTTCTTCTTCAGGCAATTTGCCGAATCCCACGAATATATCAAGATGCCTCTGGAGAACGTTCGACGCATAGAGGAGCGCATCCTTAGGAGATATAGCGCCGTTGGTCCAAACATCCAGGATTAATTTATCGTAATCGGTAATCTGACCGACCCTTGTATTTTCTACCGCGAAGTTTACCTTCTTCACCGGCGTAAAGATGGAATCTACGGGGATTACGCCTATCGGCTGGCCTTCCCTTTTATTCCTCTCGGCAGGCACATAGCCCCGCCCGCGCGCAACCTCCATCTCTAGATTAAATTTGACATTCTTTGTTAATGTCGCCAAGTGCAAATCAGGGTTTATTATTTCTACCGTCTCATCAGTTTTAATGTCTTTGGCCAAAATCTCGCCCTTCTTCTCAACAGCGATGAACATGGGTTTCGGATTCTTGAAATGGGACCTCAATATGAGTTTCTTGATGTTCAATATTATCTGGGGAACGTCTTCTACCACGCCGGTTATAGATGAGAATTCGTGATGGACGCCCTGGAACTTCACGCTCGTCACAGCGGTGCCTTCGATCGACGAGATGAGCACTCTTCTGAGGCTAGAACCGACGGTCATGCCGTAACCCCTTTCGAACGGCTCGGCGATGAATCTACCATAAGTGAGCTTAACGGTAGACTCTTCCAGCATGAGTTTCTTTGGCATCTCGAAATTCTTCATGGTTATTCCCATATTGCGCTTCTCCTCTTAAAATCAGTCGTTATTACTTGGAATATAACTCAACAATCAACTGTTCCTGTATTGGAAATCCCACATCTTCTCTAGTCGGCAGCGTTATTATCTTTGCCTTAAGATGTTGCGCATCTATTCCAATCCATTTCGGTATGGCCCTATCCTTAAGTTCTTCAAAGGTATCGTTAAGGTGTTTCATCATGGGCGGGCTTGTCTTTATGGAAATCATTTCGCCGGCCCTGACCGTATAAGATGGCACATCGACTCTTCTTTCGTTAACATAAACATGCCCATGTTGGACTACCTGCCTGGCTTCGGACCTAGAATTTGCCAGATTCATCCTGTATATGCAATTGTCCAATCTTCGCTCCAGGAGTTGAAGAAGCATGACGCCTGTTACGCCTTTAGCGCGTTCGGCGATCCTGAAATAATGTTTGAATTGCTTCTCCAATACACCGTATAGCCGCTTCACCTTCTGTTTCTCTCTTAATTGAACCGTGTAGTTAGACACCTTTTTTCTTCCCTGTCCGTGCTGGCCTGGAGCATATTCGCGGCGCGTGATCGCGCATTTCCCGCCTATGCATCTTGAGCCTTTCAAGAAGAGTTTCATCCCCTCTCTCCTGCATAGCCTGCAGGATGGCCCCGTATTTCTAGCCATTAGACTCTCCTTCTCTTTTGCGGACGGCATCCGTTATGAGGTATAGGAGTCACATCCCTGATAGATCTGATAGTCAGGCCCGCCGCCTGAATCGACCTTATGGCGGACTCCCGTCCGGCACCCGGCCCCTTAACGTAGACCTCAACCTCTTTTACGCCTCTTTCGAGGGCCTTCTTGGCGGCGCTCTCCGCCGCTATGCCTGCCGCAAAGGGAGTCGATTTCTTCGAACCCTTAAATCCGGCACTGCCTGTCGACGCCCAAGTGAGCGTATTTCCGTCTCTGTCCGTAATGGTTACGATCGTGTTGTTGAACGTCGCCAGAATCCGCGCGATGCCGCTTGCGGGCGCGCGCGAAGTCCTTTTTCCCTTCTTCGCTTTAGGTTTTTTCTCCTCCACTTGGCTCCTTTGTCATTGTCTTTTTCTGTCTTACAACGCCAACTGTCTTACGAGGACCTTTCCGCGTCCTGGCGTTGGTGCGCGTCCTCTGACCGCGCACAGGAAGACCCCTCCTGTGCCTCAGGCCCCTATAACTTCCTATCTCAATCAGCCGCTTTATATTGCCGGCGATCTCTCTTCTCAAATCTCCTTCGACCTTATAATCTTTTTGAATTACCGAAGACAACCTCGCTATCTCTTCCTCGGTAAGGTCCTTTGCGCGCTTAGCAGGATCCACGTTAGCGACCTTCAGGATCTTTGCTGAGAGGACCCTGCCAATCCCGTATATGTATGACAGCGCAATATCAACCCTCTTCTCTTTTGGAATATCAACCCCGACTATTCTCGGCACGTAGCCTCCTTTACCCTTGTCTCTGTTTATGTTTCGGGGTGTCGCAGATAACCATGAGAACACCCTTTCTGCGCACTATCTTACACTTTGGACAAATCTTTCGTATACTCGATCGTACTTTCATATTTTGACTTGCGTCGCTTCTCCTTTACTTCGCGCGGTATATTATCCTTCCTCTTGTCAGGTCATAAGGCGATAACTCCAATCGGACCGTATCGCCCGGCAGAATCCGTATGAAATTCATCCGCATCTTTCCTGAGACGTGCGCCAGGACCCTATGGCCATTTGGCAGCTCAACCCTGAACATAGCATTAGGCAAGGTTTCAAGCACCCTCCCTTCAACTGTTATCGGTTCTTCTTTCGGGCACATATTTTATATAGGATATCAGGATGTCGGGAGATTGGGATTTGGAGATTTGGTGCTTAGGAGATTGGGTAAAAGATACCCCAATATCCAAATTTCCCAATCACCAAACCCTGATTCCCTAATCGCCAAACATCCTTTCTTTATACTTTAGTTAATACTTCCGCTCCGTCATTCCTCACTACAACCGTATGCTCAAAGTGCGCTGAAAGCCGCCTATCCTTTGTCACGGCGGTCCAGCCATCGTCTAGTATCTCAACTCCGAAGGTGCCCACGTTAACCATCGGCTCGAGCGCCAAGACCATCCCGTTCTCGAGC
>MHFL01000050.1:45428-55757 GCA_001804165.1 Omnitrophica bacterium RIFCSPLOWO2_01_FULL_45_10
CCTATTTGGCTTGCCGTAATTAGGTATCTCCGGCTCTTCGTGGAGCTCGGTGCCAATGCCATGGCCGACAAACGCCCTAACGACACTAAAACCCTCGGATTCCACAAATTCTTGAATGCCGTGCGATATATCCGAGAGCCTTCTATCCGGCCTCGCGAGGGCAATGGCTAAATAAAGAGCGTCGCTAGTTACTTTGAGAAGTTTCAGCTTCTCCTCGTTAATCTCACCCACACCATAGGTCGCGGCGCCGTCAGCAAAATAGTCTTTGAATCTTACGCCGACGTCAATCGATACGATATCGCCATTTGCCAGCCGTCTTTCAGACGGTATACCGTGGACGACGACCTCGTTTAACGATGTGCAGATATTCCCCGGGAAACCCTTGTAATTCTTAAACGCCGGATAGCCGTCTTTTTTTAATATCTCATCCCGCGCGATCGCGTCGAGCTCCCTCGTTTCGATTCCCGGCCTTACGCTATTCTTCAACTTCCCCAGGACGGAAGCAACGATCTCGCCCGCTCTTCTAATCAGGTCAATCTCGGAATCGCTTCTTAAGACGATCATGCCAGATGTTCATCTTCAAAAATCTTAAAAATTACTTTAAAGAGTTCATCTACATCCATATCGCCTGATACCTTCTTGAGATTCCCTTTTCGCAAGTAGTAATTTATCAGCGGCTTCGTCTGGGTCTGGTATACCTTGAGCCTATTCCTGACCGTCTCTTCTTTGTCGTCAGGCCTTTGAATTAACCGCGAGCCGCACCTGTCGCATATGCCTTCTTGTTTAGGCGGTATATTCTTAACGTGGTAATTGAAGCCGCACTTTGAACAGACCCTTCTACCTGAAAGACGCTCAATGGCTACCTCTGGCGACGTCTCGAAGTATATAATTAAATCTATGCCTGAAGAAATTTTACTCAACGATTCATCAAGGGCAATGGCCTGATTAAGCGTCCTTGGGAAACCATCTAGAATAAAACCTTTTTTTGCGTCGTCCGACTTCAAGGCATCCACGATTACTTCAGTCACTATCTCGTCCGGCACCAATTCGCCTTTATCCATATAGGATTTAGCCTTGACTCCCAAGGGAACCTCTTTTATTACCGCTTTCCGCAGAATATCTCCGGTCGATATGTGCGGAATCTTATATCTTCGCGACAACACATCGCTCTGAGTTCCTTTTCCGGCGCCAGGCGGTCCTAGGAGTATTAGTCTCATGCTCATCACGCCATCCTTGCCTTCAATCTACCCTTTCTCATGAAACCTTCATAGTGCCTCATGAGAAGATGCGATTCCACCTGTTTCATGGTATCGAGCATAACGCCGACGATGATGAGAAGCCCTGTCCCTCCGAAGAAACTAGCGACAAGATATGGTATCTTGAGCCCCGCAGATATAATGCTCGGAAGGACGGCGATTATGGCAAGGAAAACGGCGCCCGGAAACGTTATCCGGGTCATAATGAAGTCGAGATATTCCGCTGTCTGTTTACCCGGCCTTATCCCTGGAACGAATCCTCCGTATTTCTTCATGTTGTCCGATATATCTATCGGATTAAACGTTATGGCCGTATAAAAATAGGCAAAGAATATTATCAAAAGGGCATAGAGTGAATTATATACCCATTCACCGCGCGTCAGTGCCTGGGCAAATTTTTGAAAGCCCTGGCTAGGTATAAAACCGGCTACAGTCGCCGGAAATAGTATTATGCTCTGAGCGAATATGATAGGTATGACGCCGGCCTGATTTACCCGAAGCGGAAGATACGTGGACTGGCCGCCGTATATCTTTCTTCCGACAACTCTCTTGGCATATTGAATCGGTATCTTTCTTTGACCTTGAGTTACAATGATTACGCTTACGACTACCAGCACGAGCATCACGACCATCAAAAGAAGCGTAAATATGTCCAGTTGGGCCTTCTCGGGAGCAAACGGGGAAAATAGGGCGTATAGTTGATATAAGGCGGTAGGTATCCTTGAGATTATACCCGCGGTAATAATCAAAGACATGCCATTTCCTATCCCATACTCCTGTATTTGCTCACCCAGCCACATGATGAACGCCGTTCCGCTTGTCAAAGTGATGACCGTCAGGATCCTGAAACTCAATCCGGGAAACTGCACAATCTGAAGACCCTGAAATCTCTCCGGATTCTCCAGCCATAACGCTATAAAGAAGGATTGTATGACCGACAATATAATAGTGCCGTATCTCGTATATTGAATTATCTTCTTGTGTCCCGCCTCGCCTTCCTTGGCCAATCTTTCCAAGGCAGGTATTACCGCGGTTAAAAGTTGCAGTATTATGGACGCGGATATATAAGGCATTATCCCGAGCGCGAATATTGTGAGTCGGGAAATCGCTCCTCCTGAGAACATGTTCATTATGCCGAAAAGCGCTCCGCCCTGCGTTTGGGCGAGCCGCGAGAAGAATAGCGCTAATTTTCCGCCGTCAATGCCGGGTGTCGGTATGTATGTGCCCACCCGATAGACCGCTAAAAGTATGGCCGTGAATACTATCTTCTTTCTAAGATCGGGTATCTTTAATGTATTTACAAATGCTTCAAGCATATTTTAATTAACTTATAACTTCCATTTTAGCGGTGGCTTCCTCAAATTTTTTTTTGGCGCTTTTTGAAAACTTGTGCGCCTTGACGGTCAATTTTTTTGTCAATTTTCCGTCTCCCAAAATTTTAATGGGATGAGTGGCACTGCTGATCAAACGAGCCTTTTTTAATTCGTCCGGACCGATGATGGAATTATCTTCAAATCTATCCAACGATTCAATATTCACTATTTGGTACGTTTGCCTGAAAGGCGCCTTAAAGCCCTTCTTTGGGATTCGCCTTGCGAGCGGCATCTGTCCGCCTTCAAAATGGGGCCTCGTGGTTCTTCCTGAGCGCTTCTTCGCGCCCTTGCGTCCTCTGCAGGATGTCTTGCCGTGGCCTGAGCCGGAACCGCGGCCCCTGCGTTTTGTCGGCCTGGTCGCGCCGCGAGGGGAGCCTAGCTCATTCATTTTCATGCGATCTTCTCACTCTTTTCCTTTAGCCTTTCAAACCGCAATTTCTTCAAGCCATCCATTGCCGCCTTCAACACATTCAACGCGGTATCTGAACCCAGACTCTTAGTCAATATATCCTTTATCCCACCAGCCTCGCAGATTGCCCGCACGGCTCCACCCGCGATTATGCCTGTTCCTTCCCTGGCGGGTTTAAGAAGGACATTCGCTGCCTTGAAATGGCCCATCGTTTCATGCGGTATGGTCGTTCCTTTTAACGGAACCTTAAAGAAATTTTTCTTTGCGTCGTTTAGGGCCTTTCTTATGGCATCCGCCACTTCATTTGCTTTGCCGAACCCGATGCCTGCCTGACCGTTGCCGTCTCCGACGACAACCAGCGCATTGAACGAGAATCGTCGTCCGCCCTTAACCACCTTCGCGACCCTCTTTATAGTGACGACTTTCTCTATATACTGGCTTTCTTTTGTTTCGGACCATTGCGCCGCACGCCTACCGCGACTATTCACGCTCCTCTTTGGCGCCGCGTTTTCGTTAGTATTCTTTTTCTCTATGCGTTTATCCAAGTCCACCTCTCTATCAAAATTGAAGTCCCCCCTTGCGCGCGGCCTCTGCCACTGCCTTCACACGTCCATGATAACGATACCCGCCCCTGTCGAAGACTACTTTCGTGATATCGTGTTTCTTGCAGACCTCCGCAAGGGCGCTCCCGAGCATTGATGCCCCTTTCACATTGCCGCAATCGCCTTTCGCTTTATCTTTCACCTCCGGAGACAAAGTGGATAACGTCAGTATGGTCCTGCCTTCGTCATCATTCAGCACCTGAGCGTACGTATGGCTCAGGCTCCTATAGATCGAAAGACGGGGCTTTTCCTTTGTGCCGTAAATTTTAGCCCTTATTATCGCGTGCCTCTTAATCCTACCTTTAAGTTTGATCCACCGTTTCATGAATTTTAAGCTCCGCCTGCGCCGGCGGCTCCCGCAACTGCCTTACCGGCCTTGCGCCTGATGTGCTCTCCCGAATACTTAATCCCCTTTCCTTTATAAGGCTCAGGTCTATAAAAATCCCTAATCTCCGCCGCGACCTCTCCGACCTTCGCCTTGTCTATCCCCTTAATTACTATTAGAATCGGCTTAGGCGTCTCGATAGTTATGCCCTCCGGGATATTGTAGTTTATAGGATGGGTATAACTTAAAGATATCGACACCACCTTGCCTTGAACCTGCGCCTTGAACCCCACGCCGGATATCTCCAACTCCTTCGTGTAGCCCTTCGTGAGTCCGATCGTCATATTATTGACGATGCTTCTTATAAGTCCGTGAGTCGCCTTATCCTGTTTTTCATCCGATGGCCTTGTGACCTGAATTAAATTGTCTTTAAATTCTACTTTGAAACGGACCGGCACCTTATACTCTAATCTACCCTTAGAGCTCTCCAGACTAATTAAGCCGCCGGAAATATCAACCTTTATATCCTTGGGTATGGCTATTGGCTTTTTACCTATTCTTGACATCTCGACACCTACCAAATATACAAGAGCACTTCCCCGCCTATGCCTTGAGCGCGGGCCTCGGAATCCGTCATTACGCCTTTAGATGTTGATATGACGGCTACGCCTAAACCGCCATAGACCTTAGGGATATCTTCTTTATTCTTATATATCCTTAAACTGGGCTTCGAAACGCGTCTTATTCCAAAAATAGCGCTAACGCCATCCTTGCCATATTTGAGATATACTCGCAAAAGCCCCTGCCTTGAATCTTTTATAAATTTATAATTCGAGATGAATTCTTCGACTTTGAAGATCTTCAGGACATCCTCAGAAAGACGAGAATTCTTAACCTCCACGACCTCCTTTTTGGCTCGGGACGCGTTCCTTATAATTGTAAGCATATCCGCTATCGGATCTGTGACCGCCATCTTCTCTCCTTTATACTGCAGTTTAGTCGTTAGTCGATTGTCTATAGCCTATAGTTTCGTTTTTACTATCGGCTATCGACTTACGACTATCGACTAACTACCAGCTCGCCTTTACAACTCCCGGGATCTCCCCTCTAGAAGCAAGTTCTCTGAAGCAAATCCTGCATAGCTGAAATCGTCTCATGAATCCCCTGGGCCTGCCGCAGATGGTGCACCTATTATATCTTCTGACCTTGAACTTTTGGGGCCCTCTTTGCTTTATTATGAGCGCCTGCTTTGCCATATTCTACTCTCCAATTCCGGTTTCGTCGTTTGTAATACGAAACAAATGGTCTCACCTACGGAACGGCATTCCTAATAATCTCAACAACTCAAACGCCTCTTTCTTCGCTGGCGCGCTTGTTACAATCGTTATGTCCATTCCGTGAATCTTCATGACTTTGTCAACATCTATCTCCGGAAATATAAGTTGTTCGTTCAATCCGAATGAATAACCCCCTTTATCATCGAAGGAATCCGTGGATAGGCCCCTAAAATCCCTTATCCTCGGTATCGCGATAGAGATCAATTTATCCAGAAATTCATACATCATGACCCTTCTCAACGTCACCTTGCACCCTACGGGCATATTTTTCCTAATCTTAAAATTCGCGATCGCTTTCTTTGCCCTTGTGACAACCGGCCTTTGCCCGGTTATCGCGGCCAATTCAAACTGAGCCGCCTCTAAGAGTTTTATGTCCTGCGTCGCCTCGCCCAGGCCTATATTGATGACGACCTTCTTAAGCCGGGGGGCCTCCAGCCGGTTCTTATAGTTAAATAACTTCATCAATTCCGGCACGACCTCTTCTCTATATCTTGTCAACAATCTCGGTTTTTCCATATGCTTTTAGATGGGTTCTTTGCAGCGTTTGCAGAATCTCGTCTTTGTCTCATCCTCGAGTATCTTTATACCGACGCTCGCCGGCTTATTGCAGGTCTTGCAGGCGAGAGCTAAGTTAGATAGATGAATGGGGCTCTCTTTCTGCACAATCCCTGCCTGCTGGTCCTGTTTAGTTTTTCTCATATGGCGCTTGACATAATTTATGCCCTCGACCAACGCCCTACCTTCATTTGGAAATACCCTGAAGACGCGGCCAGTCTTACCCCTGTCTTTACCTGCCAGCACTAATACCGTATCGTTCTTCCTAATCTTATTCATCTACGCTTTCCATGGCCGCATTCCTTATAACACTTCCGGCGCCAATGATATAATCTTGGTGAAATTCTTGTCTCGAAGTTCCCGCGCTACGGGCCCGAATATCCTTGTCCCACGGGGATTCAGTTGAGGATCTATGATAACCACCGCGTTTCTGTCGAATCTGAGCCTGGTGCCGTCGAGCCGTTTAATCGGGAACGCGGTCCTTACAACCACGGCCCTAACGACTTCATGCGCCTTCACTATGGCATCAGGGCTCGCCTCTTTTATATTGCATGTCACAATGTCTCCGACGTTCGCGAAGTCCCTGTTGCCTCTGCCTATAACGCCAATGCAGGAGGCCCTTCTCGCGCCCGTATTATCCGCGACATCCAATATCGTCCGCATGCGTATCATATAGTCGCCGTAGTGCCCATTAGCCCTTCTTTAACACTTCAACAAGCCGCCATCTCTTGGTCTTTGACATGGGTCTCGTCTCCTCTATTCTGACGGTATCGCCAAGTTTGGCTATTCGTTTCTCGTCGTGCGCCTTAAATTTCGTCGCGGTTCGTATCAACTTAGAGTACATAGGATGGTGCTTCACCCTATCTACCTTCACGGTAATGGTTTTTTCCATCTTATCGCTTGTAACTATCCCGATCCTCTCTTTACGTTTAGGTCTTAAAGCATCATTTGGCATTTAATTTTTCCTTCGCGACGGTTTCGCATCTCGCTATATCTTTTCTTATTTCTCGTATCCTGTGCGGCTTTTCGATTCTTCCTGCCTCGCCTTGAGTGCGCAGGTCGAACAGGTCTTTTTTTAAAGACCTCACTTTTTGAGATATCTCGTCGTGCGTCATATTTCTTAATTCATTTGCCTTCATCATATGTGCAGCGCCCTCGTAACAAATTTCGTCCTGAAGGGTATTTTGTGCGCGGCTATTCTCATGCATTCACGAGCGATCTCCATAGGCACTCCGCCCATCTCAAATAATACCTTGCCATTTTTTACTACCGCTACCCAATGGCTGGGATCGCCTTTGCCTTTTCCCATTCTCGTCTCTGCCGGTTTCTTTGTGATCGGCTTATCCGGAAATACCCTGAGCCAAACTTTGCCGCCTCCTTTTAAATTTCGCATAAGCGCGACCCTGGCCGCCTCTATCTGCCTGTCGCTGAACCACGCGTTTTCAAGCGCCTTGACGCCGAACTCCCCAAATGAGAGGCTTGAGCCCCTGAACGCGGTTCCGCGCATTTTACCCTTCTGCATCTTCCGAAATTTTACCCTCTTCGGCATCAATCCCATTATATCCTCGGCAATCTAGTGTTTTGTATCTTTTGTGGGTTCTTCGCTCGTCTTATCCAGAACCTTATCCCCTTTATAAATCCATACCTTCACGCCAATTAAACCGTATGTGGTCAATGCCTCCGCGAAACCGTAGTCTATATCGGCCCTGAGCGTCTGGGCCGGTATTGAGCCTACTCTCAACCCGTCGTCTCTTGCTATCTCAGCTCCGCCTAATCTTCCAGCACATATGATCTTGGCCCCCTTGGCGCCTGAATCCATCGCGTTCTGAATCGCTCTCTTCATGGTGCGTCTATGCGGAATGCGTTTCTCCAATTGAAGACATATGTTCTCGGAAATGAGTTGAGCGTCGAGGTTGGCATTCTTTATCTCTTTTATATCGACCAAAACCTCTTTCCCTATCATGGACTGGAGTTCCTCTTTCAACTTCTCTATCTCTGTGCCGCGTCGGCCGATAACCAGCGCTGGCCTGGCCGAATAGATTATGATCCGCGTCCTATCGCTTGAACGCTCTATCTCTATTTTCGAAACAGCCGCGCTCGACAAGGTCTTTTTTATAAACTTCCTTATTTTAAAATCCTCGAGCAGGAGTTTAGGAAAATTATCTTTCTTGGAAAACCATCTTGATTTCCAGTCATAAATATATCCTACCCTTAATCCGTACGGGTGAGCCTTTTGTCCCACGTTATACGCCTTTCGTCTATTTGACTTTTTTAGCGGCCTTCTTCGTTTCTTTCACTTTTGACCGTTCATCTAACTCCACGATTAAATGACTCGTGCGCTTTCTTATCGTTGACGCCCTACCCATTGATGCGGCCCTGAATCGTTTCAGCGTAGGACCGCAGTTGGCGACCATATTGGAAATGTAGAGATTGGACGGGTCCAGCCCGGACAGCCGTTTTGCGTTGGCTATAGCCGATTTCAATAAGTCTATAGCGTACTGCGAGGCCTTCTTTTTAACGCTCATTAAAATATAGATGGCCTCTTCGGGAGATCTGCCTTTGACCAGCGGTATGATCTGCCTGAATTTCCTGGGTGTTATCCTGACATATCTTAAAATCGCTTTCGATACCATTTTTTCTATTCGCTATCCGCTAAACGCTATACGCTAATTAAGTCTTCTCCATCGATACTTCGGTAGCCGCTCCGTGCCGCTTGAATATGCGCGTAGGCGAAAATTCCCCTAACTTATGTCCTACCATATTTTCCGTGACATAGACCGGTATGAACCTTTTGCCATTATAAACATTGAATGTAAGCCCGACAAAGTCAGGCGCTATTGTCGATCTTCGCGACCACGTCTGAATCGGCTTCCTATCACCTGACTTTACAGCCTTTTGGACTTTGAGCAAAAGTTTTTCGTCTATGAACGGGCCTTTTTTTGTCGACCTTGACACTTATTTTCTCCTCTTAATGATATATTTATCCGAGTGTTTCTTCTTTTTCCTCGTCTTCAAACCCTTTGCGTATTGTCCCCACGGCGATCTCGGCTGGCCGCCGCTCGCCTTGCCCTCGCCTCCGCCCATTGGGTGATCATGTGGATTCTTCGCTACGCCTCTTGAATACGGTCTCCGGCCGAGCCATCTCGACCTGCCTGCCTTGCCTAAAGATATAGTTCCATGCTCTATGTTGCCGACCTGGCCTATTGTGGCGAAGGCGTCCAAGCCAACCATGCGTATTTCCCCGCTCGGCAATTTAACCTGCGCATAACCCGCCTCTTTAGCCATAATCACGCAGGAATTACCCGCTGAACGCGCCACCGCAGCTCCCGAACCCCTTCTCAACTCAACATTGTGTATAGGAATGCCTACGGGTATATTCTCCAACGGCAGAGCGTTCCCGGTTTTTATTTCACATGACTTGCCTGCCATTACTTCGTCGTTCACGTTCAGGCCGGCCGGCGCGATAATATATCTTCTCTCTTTGTCCTGATATTCAACCAGCGCCAGTCTCGCTGAGCGGTTAGGGTCATATTCGATTCCTATCACCTTTGCCGGCACACCCAATTTATCTCGTTTAAAATCTATGAGCCGTATCTGCCTCTTGTGACCGCCGCCCCTGTGTCTCGATGTAATCCTGCCATAGACGTTCCTACCGCCTGATTTTCTCAGGGGCACAAGGAGCCTTTTCTCCGGTTTAGATTTCGTCAGCTCCTCAAAATCGGCGATCGCGGCCCATCTTAACGCGTCAGTTGTTGGTTTGAATTTTTTTATGCCCATATCATTACTCGTTTACACAACATCTATTTTGCTTCCTTCCTTCAGCGTGACGATAGCCTTCTTCCATTCAGGCGTCTTTCCTTCCGCATATCGCACGCGCTTAAGTTTACCTTTCATAGTAAGCGTATTGACGCGCGCCACTTTTACATTATATATATCCTCGACAGCGCGTTTTATCTCGATCTTGTTGCTGTTTTTGTCTACCCAAAAAAGATATTTGTTGAGCGCCCTCTGAATATTCGCGCCTTTTTCGGTCCTAAGAAGACTTTTAACAATGTCCTGCGGCTCTTTCATTTGAATCTTTCTTCCAACTTCTCTAATGCGGACTTCTGTATCACCACTGTCCCGCATTTCAAGACGTCCATAGTGTTAAAATCCTTACACAATTTTATTGACACTCCCTTTATGTTTCTGCCCGCCCTCGCTGTCGCTTCGTCGATTTTCTCCAATACGAAAAGGCTGGCGCCTTTCAGCTTCAATGCGTCCATGATCGCCTTAAAGAACTTGGTCTTTGGCTGTTCGAGTTTTATAGAGTCTATGCCTATCAGCCCGTTTTCATTGAATTTTAAATTGAGGCTTGATAGGAATGCGACCCTCCTAATCTTTTTTGGTATCTCGTAATGGTAGTCGCGCGGATGCGGCCCAAAGATAACGCCTCCGCCTCTCCACAAAGGGCTTCTTATAGAACCCGCCCG
>MHFL01000050.1:55765-57179 GCA_001804165.1 Omnitrophica bacterium RIFCSPLOWO2_01_FULL_45_10
AAACTTCACCCCGCGTCTTCGTGTCAGCAGTTCCCTGTCTTTGGTTCGCGTTGTACATACGAACTGCCTGATATAATGCCGCCCTGTTTACAATTCCGGTAAACAATTTTTTATCTAATTGAAATCTTTCCAGTTCCTTGCCTTTTGAATCATATATCTTTATCGAAAAATCCTTCTCGCCTTTCGCGGCTGCAGCATCATGCCCTTTAGAGAGACGCTTCTTCAGGGAAGCCGCCATCGCGATTTTGGTTTTTTTTCTTTTTTGACGTTTTCCGCCAAAATTCTTGGCAGGATCGCTAATCTTTGCGGCGGACAGTTTTGGTTTTGCCCTATTAACCATACTATTTCTTCTGTGCTCCTGATTTCGCCTTCTTTGGCGAGGCTTGAACTACCTTCTGTTTAATGAAACCCTTGGGTCTTTTCTTCGATTCCCTCACGATCAACAAAGAATTCTTTGAGCCAGGGACACAACCTTTAATTACGACCAAATTTTTCTCTTTATCGACATCAAGGACCTCTAAGTTCTGTATCGTGACTCTATCAGCACCCATATGGCCTGGCATGTGATGGCCCTTCGTGATTCGGCCGAGTCTCGCGCCTGATTGTATGGAGCCAACGGCGCGATGAAACATTGAGCCGTGCCCCTGATCCCCGCCGGACCACCCCCACCTCCTCACGCCTCCCTGAAATCCCTTGCCCATAGAAGTTCCGATAACATCCACGAAGTCCCCTTTATTGAATATATCCGCCTGCAACTTTTGTCCAAGCGTGAATTGGGACGCGTCATTAATCCTAAATTCTCTTATGTATCGCAATGGTTTGACGCCGGCCTTATCGAATCTGACAGCTTGGGGACGACTTGTCGATTTCTTTTTTTTCTCACTGAAGCCAATCTGTATAGCGGTATAGCCGTCTTTCTCCTTCGTCTTCACCTGAAGAACATAACAAGGGCCTGTTTCAATGAGCGTCACAGGCGTATGCCTGCCGGCCTCATTGAAAATCTGACCCATCCCTAATTTTTTTCCTAATATGCCGACCATCTTATTTAATCTCCACATCCACACCTGCTGGAAGATCCAACTTTTTCAGCGCATCTATAGTTTTTGCCGTTGGATTCACAATATCAAGTATGCGTTTATGCGTCTTGATTTGAAACTGCTCTCTCGACTTCTTGTCTACATGTGGCGACCTTAATACAGTAAATATCTCCCTCTTTGTAGGAAGTGGTATCGGACCTACTATGCCTGCGCCCGTCCTCTTTGCGGTTTCCACGATCTCGCTCGTGGACACGTCCAGCAACCTGTGGTCGTAGGCCTGTAATTTTATTCTGATCTTCTGCTGTGTCTGTTGCATCGTCTACTCTCTAACTCCGCTTATTCTCACTCAATAACTTCAGTCACTACCCCAGCCCCTA
>MHFL01000051.1:0-2183 GCA_001804165.1 Omnitrophica bacterium RIFCSPLOWO2_01_FULL_45_10
AATTTTACAGAGAAAATTCGGGGATTACGCCTTAAGGGCATCCTGCCGGTATCTGCCTACATAAGCACAAAATATTTTACTTCTAGGTTTAGGTAAAGAAACCTCGCAAAAAATTCTGGAGGAGAGACATGCGGAAACGGACGAAGGCGCGAGAATACGCGCTAAAGATGCTGTATGCTATTGACATTTCAAAAGAAACGCCGAAAGAGTACATCGACTTATTCTGGCAAAACAATGAAGAGACGGATCTAGAGATCAAGGCGTTCGCGAATTCGCTCGTCTTAGGGGTATCGAACAATAGAGATAGAATAGATAAATTGATCTCTAAACACGCGACTAACTGGCAGTTGAAGAGGATGGCCGTAATCGATAGAAATATCCTGCGCTTCGCCAGTTACGAACTTTTATTCATTCAGGACATCCCGCCGAAGGTCTCGATAAATGAGGCGATAGATATCGCGAAGAAATACGGAGAGGAAGATTCGGGAAAATTCGTGAACGGTGTTCTCGATAAGATTAACAAGACCGAAGGCAAAAAATGAAATACGCGGACCTGCATGTCCACACGTTCTATTCCGATTCCACTCTCTCGCCTGAAGAGGTGGTCCACACCGCTAAAGAGAAGGGTCTTGCCGCGATAGCGATATGCGATCACGATTCCATCGACGGCATTGAGCCCTGCGAACAGGTTGGAGCCCGTCTAGGCGTCGAGATTATTCCCGCCA
The DNA here is from genome assembly GCA_001804165.1 of Omnitrophica bacterium RIFCSPLOWO2_01_FULL_45_10. Classification (GTDB taxonomy): domain Bacteria; phylum Omnitrophota; class Gorgyraeia; order 2-01-FULL-45-10; family 2-01-FULL-45-10; genus 2-01-FULL-45-10-A. The sequence continues at coordinate 726 of MHFL01000051.1, forward strand.
TAGAAGTGACAGCGGAAAAACCGGAAGTCGAGATCCATGTCCTGGGCTACTTTATCGATTGGAAAAAGGACTGGTTTCAGAAAAAGTTAAAGGAGATTCAGGAATGGAGGGTAGGCCGGGTATACAAGATGGTGGATAAATTAAAAGATTGCAATATAAAATTAGATCCTAAGGAAATATTCAACTTAGCCGGAAAAGGGTCCGTTGGCAGGCTTCATGTCGCGCGGGCAATACTTAAGGCGGGAAAGGTGAAAACCCTCAAAGAGGCATTTGATAAATATATAGGTTTTTTGAAACCGTGTTATGTATTGGATATAAGATTTTCACCTCAGGAGGCGATAGATATAATATTAAAAGTTGGCGGAATCCCTGTCTTAGCGCACCCTTACATCATTGGGAACGACACGTATATCGAAGAATTTATTACTTATGGATTGAAGGGGATAGAGGTTTATCACATAGAGCATAAAAATAGCGTAGTAAAGCGTTATGAATCTATAGCAAGGCAGCACAATCTGTTAATGACCGGAGGATCGGATTGCCATGGCCTCGGCAAGGGCAGGATCCTTATGGGTTCGGTGAAGGTGCCGTATGAATTGGTTGATAAACTTAGGGACGAGGCAAAGGCATTGAAGGAAAACCGCGGAATTTGAATTATGGCCGTTCATGAAAAATATATGAAAGCCTCCATAAAATTGGGGAAAAGAGCAGAAGGCATGACCAGCCCTAATCCCCTTGTCGGCGCCGTCGTCGTAAAAAATGGCCGCATGGTTGGAAAGGGGTATCACAGAATAGCAGGCGCCCCGCATGCGGAGGTTCTCGCCATAAATCAGGCGGGAAAACATTTAAGGGGGGCTGTTTTATACGTTACGTTAGAGCCATGCGATCATTACGGCCGAACGCCTCCATGCACGGACGCGATTATAAAAAGCGGCATAAGAAAAGTTGTGGCCGCGATGAAGGACCCCAATCCCATAAATAACGGCAGAGGACTTAGGCGATTAAAAAAACATGGGATAAAGGTAATCACAGGCGTCCTTAAAGAAGAAGCGGTGGAGATTAACGCGCCATATATAAAATTTATAAAGACAAAGATGCCATACGTTACGGTGAAGGCCGCATCTTCACTCGACGGAAAAATAGCGACTCGAACAGGTGAATCGAAGTGGATCACAGGAGAAGACTCAAGGCGATATGTGAGGCGTCTACGCGGAAAAGTTGACGCTGTCATGATCGGGTTAAATACAATCATGAAGGATGATCCTCTGCTTATGGCAGATAGATCCTCTAAGAAAAATCCGATAAGAATCATTGTTGACAGTCACCTAACTACGCCTCTAAACGCGCGGATTTTTTCAACTATTAAGAGTTCGCCCATCATAATCGCAACGATAAAAAGATATCCCAAGATAAAGCGCTATGAAGAGAAAGGCGCGCGGGTTATTGTAACGCGGCAGA
>MHFL01000051.1:2196-3473 GCA_001804165.1 Omnitrophica bacterium RIFCSPLOWO2_01_FULL_45_10
AGATTTAAAAGACTTATTCAAAAAATTGGCCGAAAGAGAAATTACGCATATCTTAGTCGAGGGCGGAGGCGAGCTCATAGGGAATTTGGTAGATGAGAGATTGGTTGACCGCTATTTATTCTTCTTCGCTCCCAAGATAATGGGCGGCAGAGATGCTATTACGTCTGTGGAGGGCAAGGGTATATCTAAACTGAGAAATGCGCTCAGTTTAAAAATTGTTAAAATACGAAAATTTAGAGATGACATCTTAATCGAGGCAGAGGCCTGTCCCGAGCGAAGTCGAGGGAAAAACTGATGTTCACAGGGATAATAAGAGAAGTGGGAATAGTCTCGAGATCAGGCAGGATCGGCAAGATTCACAGGTTGGAAGTGATGTCGAAAGAGATTTACAAGTCCGTAAATGTAGGTGACAGCGTCGCCGTTAATGGCGTCTGTTTGACGGTAACTACGAAGAGGGGCGAAGGGCTCTCCTTCGATGCGATGGAAGAGACGCTTGGCAAGACGACCCTTGCCAATTTAAAAAAAGGGGATTTCGTTAACTTGGAGAATTCCCTGAAGGCGCAAGATGCTTTAGGCGGGCATTTCGTTTTGGGCCACATAGACTGCGTTGGCACAATAAAATATATTTCCAAAACCGGCGATGCTGTATCAATGGATATAGGATTCCCCGAGAACTTCTCGCATTTAATCGTCGAGAAAGGATCGGTTGCTCTCGACGGCATCAGTCTTACAATAGGTGAAGTGAAAGAGAATGCTTTTAGGATTTACCTGATTCCTCAGACATTAAAGACCACGACCTTGGGCAGTAAACCCGCGGGCGCTCGAGTAAATTTGGAGTTTGATATTATCGGTAAATACATTGCGAGATATAGCGAGACAAACCACGGCTCCAATATTACGGAAAAATTTTTGAATGATAAGGGATTTCTTTGATTTATTTTGAAAATTGCGGTTTTCATGATATACTTTAATCCTGAAATTTCACAGAGGAAATTTCAGGATGGCCATTTCTAAATTTGACAGAGCAAATTTAAGAATTAATTATTTGGAGGAGTCGAAAATGAAAAGAATAATATCGATCGGGCTAATATTTTTATTTATTCTCTGTTTGTCTTCCTCAAACGCATACTGCGAAAGCGCGATGAAAAAACTCGGGCGGGGGCTCAGCAACGCGATCACTGCGCCATTTGAGATACCTGAACAGATATCAAGGACCAATATGCAAGACGGCCCCGCAGCCGCCATGACCTACGGAACATTGAAAGGGTTGGCGATGA
>MHFL01000051.1:3577-6258 GCA_001804165.1 Omnitrophica bacterium RIFCSPLOWO2_01_FULL_45_10
GAGAAGAACTGGTAAGATTTTAGCCTCTTCGCCCAACCAAGAAGTAAAATTGCCATAGGGCACACTGAAGCGTGCCCTACTACTATATTAATAATCCTTGATGGCAAAATCCGCCGAAAGGGCTCCTGCTGGTCAATCTGCCAAAAGATCCTTTGAAACAAAATATTTTACGCCACCTTTTTATTTGGCATAAATCGAGTAGTCGATATCGGGAAATATATTATATTTTTCTTCGCAGGCCCTTAGGTATTCCTCATCTATATTGCTTTGCTTGACGTCCTCGTAAATATTGGTAAAGTGTTCGGCATGTTCCTTAAATCTCTCTACCGCGTATTTCGCGTGAGCGCCCGTCTTCATCATGAATGCCCAGTCGCTCGATTGCGCCAGGAGAAGCTCTCTCGCCATCTGGTTGAGGGCCCTTAAACTTGAGCCCTTGGCATGAGGATTCGCCTTCGCGGACTCGACCATCCTCTCGACCATCTTGTGCAGATGCCTGTATATCCAATCGTTGGAACCTTCGAGCCACACCTCGCTGTAACCCTTCCACCCCCAACTCGAGAAGGATGGCTCGAGCACCTGATATTTTTTGTAGAGTTTAAGATATTCACCCGGAGTTGTGAGAGCGATGGTCTTCTGGTCATACTTTATCTTTCTTATAAGAAAATCCAGCCACTGCGGCCCTTCATACCACCAGTGACCCAACAACTCCGCGTCATACGGCGAAACAATGATAGGTAGCCGATCGCCCATGGTGCCGGACAGATGCTCGACCTGCTTTTCCCTGTTGAACATGAAGTTGCCGGCATGCCCAGCCGCCTTTTCGCGCGCCCTTTCCGAATCATAGGGCTCCTTCTCGTTCTTATCTCCGGTGATCCTGTAATATTTTATTCCTGTGTTTTTTCTCGCTCCATCCCCATTCATGAAGGCGCGAACGTAATCGTAATCCAAATCGAATCCGATATCTCTATAGAACTCCCTGTAATAATGGTCCCCCGGATATCCTTCTATCGCGCTCCAGACCGCTTTGGACGTCTCTGTATCTCTTCCGAAGACGGCCGTACCCGACTTCGTGAGATAAGGATTGAATACCCCGAACCTCGGACGCGGGGTCCCGAATAGTATGCCGTGCGTGTCAACAAGAAAATATTTAATCCCCTCTTCCTTCAGAATCGCGTCGTCTCCCGGGTTATATCCGCACTCCGGCAGCCACAGCCCGACGGGCCTTTTCCCGAATACGCGCTGATATAAGTCAGCCGCCACCTTCACCTGAGCCCTGACTGAGGCGCGTCTTTCGATCTCCATCAGCGGAAGATAACCGTGAGTCGCCCCGCACGTTATCACCTCCAAACATCCTGATTCCTGAAATCGCCTGAACGCGTTTACGAGGTCAGAATTGTATTCGTGTTGAAAGATGCGTCTGGCCTCAAGGAAACTGGAATGGTACATATGGGCGAGCCGGTTAAATTGCGGCTGCCAACTTGTCCTGTCTATCTCTCTTCCTGAGAGTTCGATTAATTTTTCAATATGTCTTAAATATTTTTTCTGAAGGAGGGGGTCTATGAACATGGATATGAGCGTGGGTGAGAGGGAAATCGTCAATCGATAATCGACCTTGTCTCTGGCAAGGCCGTCCATCATCTTTATGAGCGGGATGTATGTCTCTGTTATCGCTTCGAAAAACCAGTCCTCTTCTAAGAAATCCTCAAATTCGGGGTGGCGGACAAATGGAAGGTGCGCATGCAGTATTATCGCGAGGTAGCCTTTGGGCATTTTTTCTATTCTGTCTTACGGGTAACGACCGGTGTTATGCGGCGCTTGTCTTTCCCGTCCTTAGAGACCGCCTCGACCGATATAACCTCTTTTCCGTCAGGAAGGGCAAATCTTAAAGTGAAGGTGCCGTCATTACTTAATTTTATATCCTTTCCCTGCACCGTGACCTTGGCGTCCGGCTCTGTAGCGCCGTAAAGGATGAGTTCCGTATTTACGACGAGCCAGAATTTTCTTTCGGCCGGTTTTCTATAAAATGACGCTGCGCTTGATATGGCCCCGGAGGATACCTGCTCTTCCAGGCGCTTCTTAAACATCTCTCTCGCCTCGAGCGAGCCTTTTCCTACCCCGAACCCTCCGGAGAGGCCGAACATCTTCCAATACTCCTCCTCGGGCATCATCCACTCGGCGTCTAACTTGTCCGACATCCCGAACCGCGGCGTTTTTACCATGTTTGAGCGGGCAAGGGGAAAAAAGGCGCCTTTCTTCGACAATATCCCTATTTCTACGACCCATGCCCTTTCCGCGTTTGCTACATTTATATACCAATTATTGGCCAAACCCTTCAGGTCTATGTCGAAGAACGAATGCGCGTTGCTGCCGTTAAAATTCACATCCGTTACGTCGTAAACGCGCAGTATCGATTTTTGAGGCGTGTCTCCGGAGGCGTTAATCTTCCGAACCATCTCTTCTTCTTTGTCGCGCCTGATCTCCCAGTAAGCGAAGACCCACCATGGGTCCCTTACAAGAAGCACTATTCTATTATCCCCGTAACCGGGCGGAAATCTGAATTCTTTTCTCTCGCGCACAGCTACGGTTTCCCTCGCCATACAAATCTCCTTTCCTAGACCTCGTCGAATTCGTCTTCCAGCTCCACGCTCTCTTTATTTTCATGAGAAGCGCCTCTAAAGCAC
>MHFL01000051.1:6294-9724 GCA_001804165.1 Omnitrophica bacterium RIFCSPLOWO2_01_FULL_45_10
GCGCATAGATGTAACGGCTGATTTCATGAATTTCCTGACACTTTTCCGGATTAACGTCAAGGATTGTAATCATCTGTCCGAAAAAATAAATACCTTAATTATATCATTCTTTCGTCGGCTCTAACCCCGGAGCCATAGGCGCAGCCGGCTCTTCTTCCAGCGGTTCCATTTCAGGAAGCGCCTCTTCCTTCTCAACAGTTATGATCTTTGCTATGTTTTTCCCATCCGATACCGCGTAAGTCGCGTCAACCCAATCGCCCTGTTTTATATCGCTAAGAGAATTGGCGTTCTCCAATTTCGTATCCTTGTCCAGGACTAATTCAACGGTTTTCTCTTCATCGGTATCATAGTCATAATACTGAACCAATGCTGAATTCTTCTCAATGCCGACTGATTGCACTTCGCCATATATCGACAATTCCCCTTCGGCTGGAGCGGAAATTTTCTCCGTTTCCACAGCCACTGGGCCCTGCGGCGCTCCCGGTTCTTGGGAAATAGCGCAGCTTATGGTGATCATCATGGCGAACATTATCAACATGAGCGTATGAATTATTCTATGCTGCCTCATAATCTTTCCTCCTCTTAAATCCTATCCTAAAAATTCTTTTGGACGCCGACTTCGCGTTCCTTAGTCACTTCGGGCTCTTTACTTGCCTTGGTCGTCGCTTTACTTTGCAGTTCCTTGGTCTCCTGCAGGAGTTTATCATAAGCGGCCTTCAGGGCAATCTTTTCGTCCAGCAACTTATCATATTCGCCCTTCAGCGCGTTCTTCTCATTCGTTACTTTCTCCAATTTCGTCGCCTGATCCATCTTTTCCGTTAGGAGATTGTCGTATTCGTTCTTCAGCGCTTCTTTCGATCTTGTCAGGGTATCAACTTTTTCCTCTAACGATATCTTCTCATTAAGCAGCGCCTCATATTTCTCTTTCGAGATGCCGCATCCCGCAATAGCCGCCAGGGATGCCGCAACCGCTATCAGGGCAACCAATTGCCATATCAGTCTCATCTTTAGCGAATCCCTCCCTTCTTAAAAAAGTTCCAGATGTCCTTATTGCCGGTTCAAATATTTTTCCAGTTCCGCCCATGTTCTCGGGCCAACCTTACCGTCAACCGCGAGCCCCTTGGCGCTCTGAAATTCCTTAATCGCCCTTATTGTATTCGGGCCAATCTTTCCGTCGATCGCGCCGGTATAAAAGCCGGCTGTTTTTAACGCCCCTTGAATCTTCATAGCCCTATCTTCCACTCCTGCTTGAGGGACAGCTGTGGATGTCCCAGTCGTATCAAGGGACGCGGTGGGTGGTATCGTTTCCGTCGCTACAGTCTGGCTTGGCTCTTGTAACGCCGCTGACTGAAATTCTTCCGCCACAGGCGGTTCAGTTCCTTCCAGGCCCGCCTCCTGTTGTTTTTCGACTTTGCCTTTACAGCCGAATAGCGCTATTGGAACTATGAGCGCCGAGGCCGCAATAAAAAATAAAATCTTCTTCACATTGCCTCCTTTCTAAATTTTATGGACAAACTTACATAACTTTTGTTTAATTTTAACCATGCTTCAATATTTTGTCAAGGAAAATCCCTATCATTGTCTAACCAGGTTAGAGAGTATACAAAAATCTCTCCATCCTCGAGAGCGCCTCCTTTAGGTTTTCTAAACCTGACGCGTAGGATATCCTTATATACCCTTCTCCCAACGGCCCAAACGCGGTACCCGGCACTACGGCGACTCTCTCTTTTTTTAGAAGTTCTCTCGCGAATCCCATCGACGATAGGCCTGACCTCTTTATGGAAGGGAACGCGTAAAACGCGCCATCTGGTTTGTGGCATGAAAGGCCGATCTCGTTCAGCCGGGAGATGACGAATTCGCGCCTTCTCCTGTACTCACGCTTCATCTCCTGAACCGACCTCTCGCCGTGTTCGAGGGCCTCTCGGGCCGCTTCCTGTGAAATTATTGAAGCGCAGAGCATCGTGTATTGATGGATCTTTGTCATCGATGAGATAATCGCCTTGGGCCCGCAGGCGTATCCGACCCGCCAGCCGGTCATGGCAAAGGCCTTCGAAAATCCGTTCAGATAAACGGTCTTGTCCTTCATCGCGGGAAGGGATGAAAAAGGCGTGTGGATCGAATCGTATGTCAAATCGCAGTATATCTCATCTGACAAGACTATTAGGTTGTGCTTTGAAATGACTCTTGCTATTGATTTTAATTCGGACTTCGAATAGGAAGCGCCTGTTGGATTGTTTGGATAATTTAAGATAAGGCCCCTGGTCTTTTTGTCGATTTTCTTTTCAATGTCTTTCGGCGTAACCTTAAATCCGTTATCAGGGTCTGTTTTTATGTAGACAGGAATACCTCTGGTTAAAGTGACAATCGGGCCGTAAGATACATAGGACGGCTCAGGGATCAATATTTTATCGCCTCTATCGACTATTGCTCTAATCGCAAGGTCGAAGGCCTCGCTCACGCCGACAGTTATCAATATCTCTTCTTCCGCGTCGTATTCTAAATTATATCTATGTTTCAAATAACCCGATATCCGTTCGCGCAATTCCAAAAGGCCCTTGTTGGACGTGTAGGACGTATAACCCTTCTCGATAGCGAATATGGCGCGCTCCCGTATCTCCCATGGTGTAATGAAATCGGGTTCTCCTACGCCCAAAGATATGACGTCCTTCATGCCCATGACAAGATCGAAGAACTGTCTTATACCTGAAGGCGGAATCTTTTCGACTAATTTCGAAGGTCTCATTTTTAGAGCGAAATCGCGAGCCTCTTGCTCCTCTCGGCCCGCTTTAAGATATCGCCGTCCTCTTTATATTTCTTTAAAATAAAATGTGTAACCGTCCCGCGGACGTGGTCCATGGGCGCCAATTTCTCCGCGACGAAATCGGATACCGTGTGGATATTCTTACCCTCGACGACCACCAAAAGATCGTATGTGCCGGACATGAGATAACAACTTGTCACTTCAGGAAACTTGTATAGTCGCTCGGCAATGTGCTCGAATCCTAAGTTCTTTTCCGGAGTTAATTTCACCTCTATCAATGCCCTGACTTCGTCATGTTCGTTTTTTACCATTTCCTTATTTATGATGGTTTTATACTTTAAGATAACGCCGTCCTTCTCCAGTTTTTTTACGGCGCTCCTGACGGCCTTCGGAGTCATATTTAACATTTTCGCGATCTCATCCGGTGTTGTCCGCGCGTCCTTTTCGAGTATTTCCAGTATCTCATTCATCTTTACCTCCAGTAATGAAGGGTAACGGGTTACGGGTAACGTATCTTTTTACGTATCCCGTAACCCATAACCCGTTACCCCAAAAATCGGCTTTTTAGGCGTACGCTTATTTGGGTCCTTCTTCCGTACCGCTGTATGTTACAGATGATGACGCATACTTACTCAATAGTTCCCATGTCTTCTTTCCGACTACCCCGTC